>NZ_JBSGXP010000121.1:0-26451 GCF_053610105.1 Kitasatospora sp. NPDC054939
CGGTTACATTCCGAACCCGGAAGCTAAGCCTCACAGCGCCGATGGTACTGCAGGGGGGACCCTGTGGGAGAGTAGGACGCCGCCGAACAATCATTGTGGGAGACCCCCGATCCGTTACGGATCGGGGGTTTTCTGCGTTTCCGGCCCGGCAATGGCGGCCACCGGCGGGTATCTCGCCGCCGGCCTGCGGTGCCGTCCGGCTGCCGCACCAGCCCGTCAGTATGGCGCTAAAACTGCCCGTTCGGCGGTCGGATCGCTGGCGAACGGCCCAGTACGCCGTAGTCTCGAAGGCGAGGCGAACAGGTGTCCGGGGTGGTCCCCGGGCGGGGCCGGATCAAGAATGGTGCACATGGGACGCGGCAGGCTGCGGATCTACCTCGGGGCGGCCCCCGGGGTGGGCAAGACGTACGCCATGCTGGCCGAGGCGCACCGGCGGATCGGGCGCGGCACGGACGTCGTCGCGGGCTTCGTGGAGCACCACGGACGGCAGCGGACCGAGGCGCTGGCGGCCGGCCTCGACGCGGTACCGCGCACGGAGCTGACCCACCGGGGCGCGGTCTTCACCGAGATGGACCTGGATGCCGTTCTCGCCCGCCGCCCGCAGGTGGCGCTGGTGGACGAGCTCGCGCACACCAACGTGCCCGGCAGCCGCAACGAGAAGCGCTGGCAGGACGTCGAGGAGCTGCTCGCGGCCGGGATCGACGTCGTCTCCACCGTCAACATCCAGCACCTGGAGTCGCTCGGCGACGTGGTCGAGGGCATCACGGGGGTGCGCCAGCGCGAGACCGTGCCGGACGAGGTGGTGCGGCGCGCCGACCAGATCGAGCTGGTCGACATGGACCCGCAGGCGCTCCGCCGCCGCCTCGCGCACGGCAACGTGTACGCACCGGAGAAGATCGACGCCGCGCTCGCCCACTACTTCCGTCCGGGCAACCTCACGGCGCTGCGCGAGCTGGCGCTGCTGTGGACGGCCGACCGGGTCGACGAGTACCTGCAGAAGTACCGGGCGGACCAGGGCATCGAGGGCACCTGGCAGGCCCGGGAGCGGATCGTCGTCGGTCTGACCGGCGGCCCGGAGGGGGCGACGCTGATCCGCCGCGCGGCCCGGATCGCGGCCCGCGGCTCCGGCGGCGAGCTGCTGGCCGTCCACATCTCCCGCTCGGACGGGCTGACGGGTTCGGCGGCCGGCTCCTCGCAGGCGCTGATCGAGCAGCGAGCCCTGGTGGAGAGCCTCGGCGGCAGCTTCCACGCCGTCCTCGGCGACGACCCGGCGGCCGGGCTGCTGGACTTCGCGCGCGGCGTCAACGCGACCCAGATCGTGCTGGGCACCAGCCGCCGGCCCGCGTGGCAGTACGTCTACGGGCCCGGCGTCGGTACCACGGTGACCCGGGCGGCCGGGGACATCGACGTGCACATGGTCACCCACGAGCGGGCGGCCCAGGGCCGCGGGCGGCTCCCGATCCGCCGGGTGACCGACCTGGGGCGGACCAGGACGATCGCGGGCTGGCTGATCGGGGTGGGCGGGCCTCCGCTGCTGGCCCTGCTGCTGATCAACGTGGAGGGCCTCGGGCTCTCCACCGACATGATGCTCTTCCTGTCCCTGACGGTCTGCGCGGCGCTGGTCGGCGGGCTCTACCCGGCCGTCGCCTCGGCGATCGTCGGTTCCTCCGCGCTGAACTACTTCTTCGCCCCGCCGGTCCGCACCTTCAGCATCGACGAGCCGCAGAACATTCTGGCGGTCGCGGTCTTCACCGCGGTCGGGATCGCGGTCGCCTCGGTGGTGGACCTCGCCGCCCGCCGCACCCACCAGGCGGCGCGCAGCCAGGCCGAGGCGCGGACGCTGAGCGCGCTGGCGGGCACGGTGCTGCGCGGGGCGCCGAGCGGGGACGGCGTGCTGACGGCGCTGCTGGACCAGGTCAGGGAGACGTTCCAGCAGGAGGCGGCGGCCCTGCTGGAGCGCCCCGACGCGCACGGGCCGTGGCGGCTCGTGGCGGTTTCGGGGGACCGGCCGCCGGAGCGTCCGGAGGTCGCGGACGTGGACGTGCCGGTCGGTGACACGCTGGCGCTGGCGCTGCGCGGCCGGGTGCTGCCCGCCGAGGACCGCCGGCTGCTGGGGGCGTTCGCCGCGCAGGCGGCCGTCCTCCTGGAGCGCCGGCGGCTGGCCCGGGAGGCGGCCGTGGCCCGGCGCGAGGCGGAGGGCAACCGCATCCGGACGGCGCTGCTGGCCGCGGTCTCGCACGACCTGCGGACCCCGCTGGCGGGCATCAAGGCGTCGGTCAGCTCCCTGCGCTCCGCGGACGTCGAGTGGGACGAGGAGGACGAGGCGGAGCTCCTCGCCGGGATCGAGGCCGGGGCGGACCGGCTCGACCACCTGATCAACAATCTGCTGGACATGAGCCGGCTGCAGACCGGCACGGTGACACCGCTGATCCAGCCGACCGACCTGGATGAGGTCGTGCCGTTCGCGCTCGGCGGGGTGCCGCCGGAGGCCGTCCGGCCGGACGTGCCGGAGACGCTGCCGATGGTGCTGGCGGACGCGGGGCTGTTGGAACGCTCGCTGGCCAACCTCGTCGAGAACGCCGTGAAGTACAGTCCGCCCGGCGTCCGGGTGCTGGTCAAGGCGGACGCGCTGCAGCCGGCCGGGGCGGCCGCCCGGGTCGAGCTGCGGATCGTCGACCGGGGGCCGGGCGTGCCGGAGGAGGCCAAGGAACGGATCTTCGCGCCGTTCCAGCGGTACGGGGACGCGCCGCGCGGGGCGGGGGTGGGCCTCGGCCTGGCGGTGGCGCGCGGGTTCGTCGAGGCGATGGACGGCACCGTCACGGCCGAGGACACCCCGGGCGGCGGGCTGACGATGGTGGTGACCCTGCCGGCGGCCGGTCCGCCGTCCGGTGCCGGGCCGACCGGTGGCGCGGCGAGCGGGGAGGCCGCGGACCCGGGCGCCGCCGGGCCCGCAGTCGACCGGCCGCCGGAGGCCGACCGGGCGCTCGCCCGACCGCCGTACGACCGTTCCTGACATCCCTGCCCGACCCCCGACCGACCCCTCGACAGTTCCGAAAGGCGGAGCCGGCATGACCCGGGTCCTCGTCGTGGACGACGAACCGCAGATCGTCCGCGCGCTGGTGATCAACCTCAAGGCCCGCAAGTACGAGGTCGACGCGGCCCACGACGGCGCGGGCGCGCTGGAACTCGCCGCCGCCCGCCACCCCGACGTGGTGGTGCTCGACCTCGGCCTGCCCGACATGGACGGCGTCGAGGTCATCCGGGGCCTGCGCGGCTGGACCAGGGTGCCGATCATCGTGCTCTCCGCCCGGCACGCCTCGGACGAGAAGGTGGAGGCGCTGGACGCGGGCGCCGACGACTACGTGACCAAGCCGTTCGGCATGGACGAGCTGCTGGCGCGGCTGCGGGCGGCCGTCCGCCGGGCCGAACCGGTGACCGGGGAGGACGACTCGCTGGTGGTCACCGAGAGCTTCACGGTCGACCTGGCTGCGAAGAAGGTCAACCGGGACGGCACCGACGTCCGGCTCACCCCGACCGAGTGGCACCTGCTGGAGGTGCTGGTGCGCAACACCGGGCGGCTGGTCAGCCAGACCCAGCTGCTGCAGGAGGTGTGGGGTCCTGCCTACCGGACCGAGACCAATTACCTGCGGGTCTACCTGGCGCAGCTGCGGCGCAAGCTGGAGCGGGACCCCTCGCACCCGAAGCACTTCATCACGGAACCCGGGATGGGCTACCGCTTCGAGGGGTGAGGCAGGGCGCCGGGGGTGCGGGCCGCGGGGGCCGGGCGGACCGCGGCCTGCCGCCGGGGGCCCCGAAACCGGTACCCTTCCGACATGAGTGGTGACATCAGCAGCGACCAGCCGCAGGGCCGCTTCCGCCGTCTCCTCAACCGTCTCACCTCCTCCTCCGAGGAGCTGGACGCCGAGGAGCTGCGCCAGGAGAGCGCGGCGGAGTCGGGCTGCACTCCGATCGCCAGCTGCGGGGACCGCGAACTGGTCACCGTGGCCGGCACCCTGCGCACCGTGACCCTCCGCCCCCGGGCCGGGGTGCCCGCGCTGGAGGCCGAGCTCTTCGACGGCACCGAGGCGCTGGACATGGTCTGGCTCGGCCGCCGATCCATCGCGGGCATAGAGCCCGGCCGCCGGCTGGTCGCCAGCGGCCGGATCAGCCACGCACGCGGGCGCCGCGTGCTCTTCAACCCCCGCTACGAGCTGCGTCCGGTCGGACACGGGAGCGAGTGAGCGTGAGCAACCAGCACGGCGGCGAGAGCGCCGCCCCGGTCGACCTGGCCAAGGACGACCGGCCGGTCGGAGCAGGCACCGCCGCCGAGGACGCGGCTGCCGCCAGGGAGACCGCCGACACGGTCATGAAGGCCTTCGGCGGCGCCCGGGGCATGGTCGACATGACCCTGCCCGGCCTGGTCTTCATCGTCACGTACAACATCACCCACCAGGTCGCCACGGCGGCCTGGGCGGCGCTCGGCCTGAGCGGTCTGCTGGTGGTGGCGCGGCTGGCCCGGCGCGAGACCATCCAGCACGCCTTCAGCGGGGTGTTCGGCGTGGCGATCAGCGCCTGGATCGCGATGAAGACCGGGAAGGCGGAGAACTTCTACCTGCCCGGCCTGCTGTACAACGTCGGCTACTGCGTGACGCTGGCCGTCTCGGCGCTGGTGCGCTGGCCGCTGATCGGGGTGATCCTCGGCCCCATCACCGGTGAGATGTTCACCTGGCGCAAGCAGAACCCGGGCCGCCTGGCCGCCTACACCAAGGCGACCTGGGCCTGGGTGGCGATCATGGGCATCAAGCCGCTGATCCTCTTCCCGCTGTACTTCACCGGCAACGTCAACCTGCTCGGCTGGCTCAAGGTCGCGCTCGGCATCCCGCCGATGCTGCTGGCGATGTACATCACGTGGCAGATCCTGCTGAAGGCGCCGGCCCCGATCAGGGCGGACCTCGGGTCCGACGACCCGCAGGATGCGGCACGGCCGCAGGACCCCGCCGGGAAGTGACCCGGACACGAAGGGAGGGGGCGTACTCGCAGCGAGTACGCCCCCTCCCTTCGTTCGTCCGGCCCGGTCCGCGGCCTACTGCCCGGCCCGCTGCCTACTGGGCGCCGGAGGTCGCCGAGAGCAGGTTCTCCAGCTCCTCCTCGCGCTCCTGCGCGGCCACGAAGAGCAGTTCGTCGCCGCCCTCCAGGGTGTCGTCCTTGCGCGGCACCAGCACCCGGCCCTCGCGGATGATGGTGACCAGCGCGGTGTCGGCCGGCCACGGCACGTCGCCGACCCGGGTGCCGACCAGCTCGGTGTCGGACGCGAGGGTCAGCTCGACCAGGTTGGCGTTGCCCTGGCTGAAGCGCATCAGCCGGACCAGGTCGCCGACGCTCACCGCCTCCTCGACCAGGGCGGACATCAGGCGCGGCGTGGAGACGGCGACGTCCACGCCCCACGACTCGTTGAAGAGCCACTCGTTCTTCGGGTTGTTCACCCGGGCGACGACCCGCGGCACCCCGTACTCGGTCTTCGCCAGCAGCGACACGACCAGGTTGACCTTGTCGTCACCGGTCGCGGCGATCACCACGTGGCAGCGCTGCAGCGCGGCCTCGTCCAGCGAGGTGATCTCACAGGCGTCGGCCAGCAGCCACTCGGCCATCGGCACCCGCTCCACCGAGATGGAGTTCGGGTTCTTGTCGATCAGCAGGACGTCGTGGCCGTTCTCCAGCAGCTCGCCCGCGATCGAGCGGCCTACGGCCCCGGCTCCGGCAATGGCGACCCGCATCAGTGACCCTCCTCCTTCGGCCCCTGCGCGAACGCGGCCTCGACCGCCGTCAGGTCGGCCCGGCGCAGCATCACGTGCACCAGGTCGCCCTCCTGCACCACCATCTGCGGCGAGGGCAGCACACCCTCGCCGAGCCGGGTGACGAAGGCCACCCGGGCGCCGGAGGCCTCCTCCAGCGCGCTCACCCGGTGTCCGACCCAGCCCGGCGCGTACGCGACCTCGGCGAGCTGAACGGTGCCGCTCGGGTCCTGCCACAGCGGCTCGGCGCCGCTGGGCAGCAGCCGGCGCAGCATCTGGTCGGCGGTCCAGCGCACGGTCGCGACGGTCGGGATGCCCAGGCGCTGGTAGACCTCGGCCCGGCGCGGGTCGTAGATCCGGGCGGCGACGTTCTCCACGCCGAAGTTCTCCCGGGCGACCCGGGCCGCGATGATGTTGGAGTTGTCACCGCTGGAGACGGCCGCGAACGCGCCGGCCTCCTCGATGCCCGCCTCGCGCAGGGTGTCCTGGTCGAAGCCGACACCCGTGACCCGGCGGCCGTTGAACCCGGCACCCAGTCGGCGGAACGCCGTCGGGTCCTGGTCGACGACGGCCACCGAATGGCCCTGTTTCTCCAGTGCCCGGGCGAGGGCCGAGCCCACGCGTCCGCAGCCCATGATGACGATGTGCACCGGCGCTACCTCACCCGTCCCGTTGGGCTCTTGACCTGCGCAAACACGGCTCATCGTCCTTTCCCGCCCCGGCTTTCCCGGGGCTCGCGTCCTGGTGGAGGCCGGCCTGACAACCTGAGTGTTGCCCGCCGACCCGTATCCGACACGCTAGCCGGTCGGCCCAACACAGTCGCGGCGGAGGGGGGGACGTAAGTCAGACTGTCCGCTCAACAGCCCCTACGATTCCTTAACGTGCCTATGCCGACCGACCTTCCGAAACGCATCCTCATCGGGCGTGCGCTCCGCAGCGACAAACTCGGGGAGACCCTGCTCCCCAAGCGCATCGCGCTGCCCGTCTTCGCCTCGGACGCCCTCTCCTCGGTGGCCTACGCCCCCGAGGAGATCCTGCTCGTCCTGTCCCTGGCGGGTGCTTCGGCGCTCCACTTCTCCTGGCAGATCGGCGTCGTCGTCGCCGTCGTGATGCTCGCCGTGGTCGCCTCGTACCGGCAGAACGTGCACGCCTACCCCAGCGGCGGCGGCGACTACGAGGTCGCCACGGTCAACCACGGCCCGAACTCCGGCCTGGTCGTGGCCAGCGCCCTGATGGTCGACTACATCCTCACCGTCGCGGTCTCCACCACCTCCGGCGTGGCCAACGTGGTCTCCGCGGTGCCCGCCCTGCGCGGCCACGAACTGGCCCTCTCGGTCTTCGTGGTGATCGTGCTCATGGGCATGAACCTGCGGGGCGTCCGCGAGTCCGGCGGTGCGTTCGCCGTCCCGACCTACGCCTTCATGGTCGGTGTGCTCGGCATGGTCGTGTACGGCGTCGTCCGGCACTACGGCTTCGGACAGGACATGCCCGCCGAGAGCGCCGGCTACCACCTGGAGGCCGCCCCCGGCAACGAGTCGCTGGCCGGCTTCGCCATGGTGTTCCTGCTGCTGAAGGCGTTCTCCTCGGGCTGTGCCGCGCTGACCGGTGTCGAGGCCATCTCCAACGGCGTCCCGGCCTTCCGCAAGCCCAAGAGCAAGAACGCCGCCACCACGCTGCTGATGATGGCCTGCATCGCCGTCGTGATGTTCATGGGCATCATCTGGCTGGCCCGCCTCACCGGCGTCCAGATGGCCGAGGAGGCGCACCAGCTCGTCGGCGCCCCCGCCGACTACCACCAGAAGACCGCGCTGGCCCAGATCAGCGAGGCCGTGTTCGACAACTTCACGCCGGGCTTCTACTTCGTCGCCGCCGTCACCGGCCTCATCCTGGTGCTCGCCGCCAACACCGCCTTCAACGGCTTCCCGGTGCTCGGCTCGATCCTCGCCCAGGACCGCTACCTGCCCCGCCAGCTGCACACCCGCGGCGACCGGCTGGCCTTCTCCAACGGCATCATCCTGCTGGCGCTGGCCGCGATCCTGTTCATCGCCGCCTTCGACGCCGACCCCACCCGGCTGATCCAGCTGTACATCGTCGGCGTCTTCGTGTCCTTCAACATGAGCCAGTCCGGCATGATCCGGCACTGGACCCGCGCCCTGCGCACCGAGACCGACCCGGCCCGCCGCCGCCGGATGCAGCGCAGCCGGGCGATCAACGGCTTCGGCCTGGTGATGACCATGGCCGTACTGATCGTGGTGCTGGTCACCAAGATCAGCCACGCCTGGATCGCCATCGCCGCGATGGTCGTGCTGTTCGTGATGATGAAGGCCATCCGCCGCCACTACGACCGGGTCTCCACCGAGCTCGCCGCCGCCGAGGCGCCCGACGACGTCGTCCTGCCCACCCGGGTGCACGCCATCGTCCTGGTCTCCAAGCTCCACAAGCCGGCCCTGCGCGCCCTCGCCTACGCCCGCCTGGCGCGCGCCCACACGCTGGAGGCCGTCACCGTCAACGTCGACCCCTCCGACACCGCCGCGCTGCGCCGGGAGTGGGACGAGCGCGGCATCGAGGTGCCGCTCAAGGTCCTCGACTCGCCGTTCCGCGAGATCACCGGCCCGGTCCTGGAGTACGTCAAGAACCTGCGCCGCAGCAGCCCTCGCGACGTCGTCTCCGTCTACATCCCCGAGTACGTCGTCGGCCACTGGTACGAGCACCTGCTGCACAACCAGAGCGCGCTGCGCCTCAAGGGCCGGCTGCTCTTCAAGCCCGGGGTGATGGTCACCTCGGTGCCGTGGCAGCTGGAGTCCTCGGCCCGCCGCAAGCCGCAGAAGGCCTGGTCGGCGCCGGGTGCCGTCCGACGTGGTGAGCCGAGGGTGCCGAAGGCCGTAGAGTCGAAGGCTCCCGGTGCCGCCGACGGCACGACCGCCGACACCGCCGACCGCAGCAGCAAGGACTCCTCCCAGTGACCCGCAACACCCCGTCCCGCTCCAACGGCTCGTCCGGCGCCAAGGGCGCGTCCGGCAAGGGTGCCCGCAAGGGCGGCGCCGCCAGGACCGGCCAGGTCGCCCGGCCGCGCTGGGGCAAGCCGGTGCGCCCCGCCGCCACCGACCGCGAGGGCTACACGCAGCAGACCGCGCCGCTCGCCCCGGCGGAGCGCGCGCCGGAGCGGGGTCCGGAGCGGACCCAGGACCGCCCGTCGCAGGGCGCCGACCGGCCGAAGCAGGACCGGGCCGGCCGGCAGGAGCGGGCCGCTCGGCCCGCCGAGGGACAGCCGGGCAAGGAGCGCGCGAAGGGCGCGGGCCCGCGTAAGCAGGCCGTCCGCCCGCCCCGGGCGCTGCGCAGCGCCACCCGCGCCCCGCGCGCCGAGGCCGCCCCGAAGGGCCCGGGCGGCGATCCTCTGGTCGGCGAGCGCTACGAGGTCGAGGTCGGCCCGGTCGCGCACGGCGGCGGGCACTGCGTGGCCCGGCACGAGGGCCGGGTGCTGTTCGTCCGGCACGCGCTGCCCGGCGAGCGGGTGATCGCCGAGGTCACCGAGGGCACCACCAAGTCCCGCTTCCTGCGCGCCGACGCGGTGGAGGTGCTGGACGCCGCCAAGGACCGGATCGCCCCGCCCTGCCCGTTCTCCGGTCCCGGCAAGTGCGGCGGCTGCGACTGGCAGCACGTCACCCCGGGCGGGCAGCGCAAGCTCAAGGTGCAGGTGCTCACCGAGCAGCTCGCCAAGCTGGCCGGCCTCACCCCGGCCGAGGCCGGCTGGGACGGCAGCGTCGAGCCCGTCGGCGGCAAGCTGCCTGCCGGACAGGTGCCCGCCTGGCGCACCCGGATCCAGTACGCGGTCGACCCCGGGACCGGCCGGGTCGGGCTGCGCAAGCACCGCTCGCACGACATCCAGCCGATCGACCGCTGCCTGATCGCCGCGGAGGGCGTCTCCGAGCTGGGCATCGAGTCCCGCGACTGGCCGGGCATCGTCTCGGTCGAGGTGATCGCCGCCGCCGGCTCCTCCGACCGCCAGCTCGTGCTGACCCCGGCGCCGGGTGCCCAGCTGCCGCTGGTCGAGCTGGACAAGCCGGTGTCGATCACCCGCATCGACGACCAGGACAACGTCCACCGGGTGCACGGTCGCAACTTCGTGCGCGAGCGCGCGGCGGGCCGCACCTGGCGGGTCAGCAACGGCGGCTTCTGGCAGATCCACCCGGAGGCCCCCGACACCCTGGTCGACGCCGTCCTCGACGGCCTCGACCCGCAGTGGGGCGAGAACGCGCTCGACCTGTACTGCGGGGTCGGCCTGTTCGCGGGCGCCCTGGCCGACCGGGTCGGCGAGGACGGCGCGGTGCTCGGCATCGAGTCCGCCAAGCAGGCCGTCGCCGACGCCCGGCACAACCTGGCGGCCCTGGAGAACGTCCGGATCGAGTGCGACCGGGTGGAGACCCTGCTGCCGCGCACCGGCATCACCTCCACGGACCTGATCGTGCTGGACCCGCCGCGCGCCGGCGCGGGCCGCGAGACCGTGGCCCACCTCGCCGGCCTGTCCGCCCGCCGGATCGCCTACGTCGCCTGCGACCCGGCGGCCCTCGCCCGCGACCTGGCGTTCTTCCGCGAGGGCGGCTACCGCCCGGTCTCGCTGCGCGCCTTCGACCTCTTCCCGATGACCCACCACTTCGAGTGCGTGGCGATCCTGGAGCCGGTGGACGAGAACGCCTGACCCGGCGCGAGCCCGCACGGCGAAGCCCTCCCCACCGGAGCCCGGTCGGGAGGGCTTCGCCGCACCTGGGCGTCGGTTGCGGCGCTCAGCCGAGGACCAGGACGGCGGCGAGGGCGGGGCCGAGCGCCCCGCCGAGCTGGTAGCAGAGGACGAACAGGCCGATCGCGGCCGGGCGCCGGGCGTCGTCGGCCGACCGGCCGGCCCGCACCGACAGGACGGCGTTGCTGCCGGTGGCGACGAACACGGCGGCCGCGGCGGCCAGCAGCAGCGCGGGCCCCGAGGAGGTCAGCGCGGCCAGCAGCGGGGCGGCGGTGCCGAGCACGACCAGCAGCGCCAGGACCTTCCGGTGGCCCAGGCGGGCCGCCGCGGCGGCGAGCAGCCAGGAGAGCACGGCACCGGTCAGCAGCGCGCCCAGCTGGCCCCCGGCGATCGCCCCGGCGCTCCAGTCGGTCCGCTGCCGGGCGAGGTGCGGGAGGGCGAAGAGCAGGACGAAGTACGAGGTGGAGAAGACGCACCCGAGCAGGGCCGAGCCGGCGAACGCCCGGGTGCGCACCGCGGCGTGGGGGACGAAGCCGTCCGGCCGGCGCCGTACGTGCCGGACGAGCGGGACGGCGGCGGCCACCGCGACGAGGGCGCCGGCGAGCGGGGCGAGCGGCACCAGGACCAGCCCGGAGGTCAGCGCCACGATCAGTCCGGCGCCGACCGCGTCGAAGCGCGCGGCCTGCGGGGCGGGCCCGGCGGTGGGCCCGACGGCGGGCGGCGCGGACTGCGCGGTGCGGCGCAGCACGGTGGGTACGGCGAGCAGGGCGAGGGCGGAGAGCGAGAGGGAGAGCCGCCAGTCGGCCGCGCCCGCGAGCACGGACCCGGTGAGCGGTCCGACGGCGCCCAGGACGCCGAAGCCCGCGGTGATCGCGCCCATCCGGCGGGTGGTGCCGGCCAGGTTCATCGCCACCGTGACCAGCGCGGCGCCGCCCGCGGCCTGGGCGGCGCGACCGAGGAGGGCCAGCGGCAGCCAGGGCGCGGCGGCGACGAGGACGGTACCGGTGACGACGAGGGCCGTGCCCGCCAGGAGCGCCGGGCGCAGGCCGCGGTGGCGGACCAGGGCGGCGAACAGGGGAGTGCCCACGATCATCGCCCAGGCGTAGGCGGTGACCGCCCAGGTCGCCTGCGCGGTGGTGACGCCCAGCGAGTGGGCCATCTCCGGAAGGATCAGGACCGGTGCGTTGGCCCCGGTGGCCATCGGCGCGGCGAGCAGCGCGAGCCAGAGGGCGGGCGTCCGGCGGGATGGGGCGGCGCCGGTGTTCGGGCTCGTGGCGGGGTTCGTGGTGGGGTTCGGGCTCGCGGTGGGGTTCTCGGCGGGGCTCGCGATGGGGCCTGCGGTGGGACGTGTGGTGGGGTGCTCGGCGGAGACGGTGGTGGACACGGTGACCCCCCTGGTCTGTGGTGCGGACGGACGGGTGCCCCGGATGGCGGTGGCTCCGCTCGTTCAGCGTTGATAATTTCAACGTTGAGATAAAAGCATCGAGACTTGTTCAACGTCAAGCGTTTCAACGTTGAGATATCCTCGGGCGGGGCCGGGAGCGGCCCGTGCGAGGACCCCGGAGGGCAGGCAGGTCACATGGGAACGGCGAAGGACGGCAGAGCGGGTGCGGTCGCCGGCGGCGGTGCGGCGGACGGCACCGATGCCGTGGACGGCATCATCGGGCAGTGGACCGAGGAGCGCCCTGACCTGGCCGAGGCGCTCTGGCCGGTGGAGGTGCTCGGCCGGCTCCAGCGGCTCGGGCTTGCCCTGGAGCGCGAGTTCCGCGCGTACGCCGCCGAACACGGCCTGGAGCTGGGCGAGTTCGATGTGCTCGCCACGCTGCAGCGCTCCGGCCCGCCCTACGAGCTGACTGCCGGGTCCTTCCGCAGGGCCGCCATGGTGACCTCGGGGGCGATCACCAACCGGATCGACCGCATGGAGGCCAAGGGCCTGGTCGAGCGCGTCCGCGACCCGCAGGACCGCCGCTCGGTGCGGATCCGGCTCACCGAACGCGGGCACGAGGTCACCGGCGTCTACCTGGAGCAGCACCTCGCCAACGAGGCCCGGATGCTGGAGATCTTCGACCGCGAGGAGTGCGGCGACCTGGCGGCGAAGCTGCGCCGCCTGCTGGTCTCCCTGGGGGACACCGGCACGGGGTGACGGCCGGTCGGCTCCCGCGAGGGTGCCGCGGGGGCGCGGTGCCGTGGGTGTGCCGGCGCTGTCGGCGTGCCGGTGTGTGCAGGTGGGTGCGGGCGGGCCGGCGGTGGGCATGCGGGTGGTGCGGGCGCGCCGGTGGGCGGCGCCGGGACCTCGGGTCCTGCGGCGCCGCCCACCGGTGCGTGTGCGGGGTGCCGTGGGTGAAGGTCAGTCCTCGCCGTGTGCCTCCTCGGCGCTGTGCGGGAGGTCGATGGCGTGCTGTGCGGCCAGCCGCAGCAGTCCACCGATCCGGCCCTCGTACGCCTGGACGCCGTCGGCGTCACCGGCGGCCCGCGCTGCGGCGAGATCCCTGCGGGCCTGTTCGAGCTGCTCGCGCAGCTCCTGGGCGAAAATGGCTGTCATTGCCGGCCTCCAGACCGGTCGGTGCGCTCCGGGGACTTCAGATTCTACGAAGGTGAAGAACTCTTCAAGTCTCGCTCCCGGCGGCGCCGTGCGGGTGTCGTGGAGGTGTTCGGGGCCTGCTCGGCAGGAATCGGAGGGGTCCGCGTGGGTAGGGGTGGAGCAGCGCGCGGAGGGGCGGACGGGAGCATGCACGCGCCCTTGTTGTGCTAGCACCTCAGCGCTAGCTTGGCTGTATGGGTAAAAAGCAGCTGAACGTCCGGGTGGACGCCACCACCGCGGAGATGGCCCGGGAACGGGCGGAGCAGCAGGGGATCAGCATGAACCAGTACATCGAGCGCCTGGTCCAGCAGGACATGGGCGAAGCCGGCCGGGTCTTCGTCGACGCCGCCGCGCAGTTCATGAAGGAGTACGAGACGGCCTTCCTCTCCGAGTTCGGCGAGCAGGCCGGCAGCGGCGCCGGCGCCGACCTCCAGGACGTGCGCCGTTGAACCTGGAGGTCGACCTCTCCTGGCTGCTCATGACCGCTGAGCAGTACACACCGGGCGACCCTGCGGTCACCGACTACGGATCCCTCCTCGCGGCGGTCGCCCGCCACCAGGCGGAGATCTTCGACATCGCCGTCTACCCCGAACCGCAGGACCGCGCCGCCGCCCTGATGCACCAGCTGATCCGGGTGCCGTCGCTGGAGAAGACCAACGAGCTGTTCGCCACCGCCGTCGCCTACGCCTACCTGGTCGCCAGCGGCTGCACGGTGGCCACCACCGCCCGCGAGGTGCGCAGCCTCGCCCGGGCCATCCGCGAGGGACGGCTCGGTGTCGCCGGCGTCGCCGAACGGCTCGGCCGCTGGGTCGTCGACGAGGCGGAGGGCGAGGAGGTCAGCGGCGAGGACGACGAGGACTCCGACTGAGGGTCCTCGCCGGGTACGGGGGGCCGGGTGCCGGTGCGCAGCGGACGCGCGTTCCGGTGCACCGCCCGCAGGGCCGGCCCCCGCCCCGGACGGTACGACCTCGGCCCCGGTCGCGGGCGGGGCCCCGGGACGCGCCACCGTCGCGTGCCCTTGCCGCTTGCGGTGCCCGTGACGCCTGCTGCACCCGTGGCTCCTGCCGTGCGCCCGATCCCTGCCGTGCGCCCGATGCCCGCCGCGCGCCCGATGCCGTGCGTGCCCCCCGCCGTCCGCGGGCCCCGTTGCCGGGCCCCGGACCGGCCGCCGACCCGGCGTCGGGCAAATCCGGCCTTGTTGCCGAATGCTTACAGGCCGGGCGATCTTGTGTGGAGACCTCGTGGCATCCTGGGGCGTCTACAGCTCTGCCGGACGGGAACGGCGGACGTCCGCCGGCCGAGGCAAGGGGGAGACTGGCACATGAGGCTCTGCTTTCTGGTGGAGGAGCACTACCGGCACGACGGCATGCCGCTCGACGTGGTGCGCCAACTCACCGCGTGGGGACACCGCGTGGACGTCCTGCGCCCCGGCAACTCGCTGATGGCGATCTCCGAGGCCGTCCGCGCCGGGACCCACGACGCCTGGGTGCTCAAGACGGTCTCCGGCGGCCCCGGCCTCACCCTGCTCGAAGCCGCCGCCGCGGTCGGCCTCACCACCGTCAACGACGCCCGCTCCATCCGCGGCGTCCGCGACAAGGCGCTCGCCTCGGTCATCGCCCGCACCCACGGCCTGCCCGTCCCGGTCACCTACGCCGCCGCCCGCTGGGAGCGCCTCGCCGAGATACCCGAGGCCGAGTACCCGCTGGTGGTCAAGCCCGCCGACGGCAGCTCGGGGCGCGCCGTGCGGCTCGTCCCGACCCCCGAGCACCTCGCCGAACTCGGCCCCGAACTCGCCGACGAGCACCTGCTGATCGCCCAGCCGTACGTGCCCAACTCCGGTACGGACCTCAAGGTCTACGCCGTCGGCGGCGAACTCCACGCCACCGAGCGCTGCTCGCCGCTGCACCCCGGCCAGGAGGTGCGCGAGCGGCACGTCCCGCTCGACCCCGCGATCGCCCGGATCGCCGCCCGGGTCGGCGAGGTGTTCGGCCTCGACCTGTACGGGGTGGACATCCTGCTCGGCCCGGACGGGCCGGTGGTCGTCGACATCAACGACTTCCCGAGCTTCCGTCAGGTGCCCGACGCGGTCGCCCGGGTGTCGCGGGCCGTGCTGCAGCTCGCGGGTGCGGACCCGCTCGGCGGACCGGTCCCGGTGCGGCTGCCCGTCCAGGAACCGGGCGGGGTGAGCGCGCTGGCGGGCAACGCCGTTGCGGCGGTCGGTGCCGCGGCCGGTGCGGTGGCGACGGTCGGCCCCGTGGTCGGTGCCGTGGCTGCCGCCGGTGCCGTGCCGAGCGGCGTGACGGTATGAGGATCTGCCTGGTCAGTCGCGACCCCGGCCACCCGCTGCTCGCCGCCACCGCCGGTCTGCTCGCCGCCCGGCACAGCGTCGAGACCCTCGACCCCGAGACGGCCGAGCCCCCCGCCGGCCGCCCCGCCGACGTCTACCTGCTCAAGGCCCGCACCCCCCGCGCCCTCGCGCTCGCCCACCGGCTGGAAGCCCTCGGCGCGCCCGTGCTGAACACCGCCGCCGCCACCGGGCTCTGCCAGGACCGCGCCGCCATGGCCGCCCTGGCCCGGCAGTGCGGCCTGCCGTTCGCCGCCACCCGCACCGCCGCCCGGCCCGCCGAACTCGCCGACAGCGCCTTTCCGGTCGTCGTGAAGAGCCGGCACAGCCGCCGCCACGACCTGGTCGCCCGGGTCGACGACGCCGCGGCCCTGGCCGTCCTCGCCCGGCAGTGGCCCGGCGAACCCGTCGTCGCCCAGCCGTACCTGCCCAGCACCGGCTGGGACCGCAAGCTCTGGGTCGTCGGCGGGCAGGTCTTCGCCACCCGTCGGCGCTCCGAACTCGACCCCGCCGGGGAGCGGGCGCCCGTCCCCGTCGACCCCGGCGAGCTCGCGGCCCGGCACCTCGACCTGGTGCGGCGGGTCGGCGAGGTGTTCGACCTCGACGTCTACGGGGTGGACCTGCTCGACGCACCCGGCGAACCCGTGATCGTCGACGTCAACGCCTTCCCCGGCGTCCGCGGCCAGGCGGGCGCCCCCGAGGCCCTCGCCGCCCTGGCCCTGCGCGTCGCCCGCGAAGGACGCCCGGAACCCGCCGTCGGACCGCCCGCCGACCCGCTGATCGGACCGTCGACCGGGCTCCCGGCCGGACCACGGACGGCGGCGGCCGCGCCCGCTCGTTAGGCTGGGGCCTTTCGGCGGGCCGGACCACCCGGGCAGCCGGGCCGGCCCGGAGCGTGGGAGAAGACGGACGTTGCTGCAGGACATCGAGCCCTACCTGGCCTGCCCCCACTGCGCGCAGGACCTCGCCCTCGACGGACGCACGCTGCGCTGCCCGTCCCGGCACACCTTCGACCTCGCCAAGCAGGGTTACGCCAGCCTGCTCGCCGGTGACGCCCACACCGGGACCGGCGACACCGCCGACATGGTCGCCGCCCGCGCCGACTTCCTCGCCGCCGGGCACTACCGGCCGATCGCCGAGGCCCTCGTGGACGCCGCCCGCCACGCCGCCCCCGGCGACGGCCCCGGGCTGGTCGCCGACCTCGGCGCCGGCACCGGCCACTACCTCGCCCGCGTCCTCGACGCCCTCCCCGGGCACACCGGTGCGGCCCTCGACATCTCCAAGTACGCGCTGCGCCGCGCCGCCAGGGCCCACCCCCGGATCGGTGCCCTGGTCTGCGACGCCTGGCGTCCGCTGCCGCTGCGCGACGCCTGCACCGACCTCGTCCTCAACGTGTTCGCCCCGCGCAACGGACCCGAGATCCGCCGCGTCCTGCGCCCCGGCGGCGCCCTGCTGCTGGTCTCGCCGACCTCCCGGCACCTGCGCGAACTCGTCGCCGCGCTGGGCCTGCTCTCGGTGGACGAGGAGAAGCAGCGGCGGATCGACGAGAAGCTCGGCCCGTACCTGGCCCCGGGCGAGCGGCACCAGGTGGAGTTCGCGCTGCGGCTGTCGGCCGCCGACGTCAGGACCGTCGTCGGGATGGGCCCGAGCGCCTGGCACACCGACCCCGAGCAACTGGCCGACCGGCTCGCCGCCCTGCCGGACCCCGTCGACGTCACCGCGTCGGTCACGGTCGCGGCCTACCGGCGCTGACCGGCGCGCGGGTGGCTCCGGCGCGTTCCGGTGGGCCTCGCGCTACCGGCTGGGGCACGTGGGGCGGGTGTGACCGCTGGGGCCGGCCCGTTCTCCCCGATGGGATGAATCTCCCCAGCAGGCACGTTTCTCCCGCCTGACCTGCAACTACCGTCCCACGGGTGAACCGCGACGCCACCCGGACCGCCGTGCCGGCCGCCCCCGATCCCGCCACCCCGCACCCCACCGCCTCACCCGGCGCAGCGCCCGGCGAACGGCCCGTCCTCCGCCCCACCGTCGAGGAACTGCGGCTCACCTCCTTCAAGTCCTACCGGCGCGCCGTCCTGCCGCTGGCTCCGCTGACCGTCCTGCACGGCCCCGCAGGCGTGGGCAAGTCCAACGCCCTCGACGCCCTCGCCGTGCTCTCCCGGCTCGCCCTCGGGGAGGAGATCGCCGACTCCCTCGACGGCCTCCCCGCCCTCACCGGCCCGCTCGCCACCCCCGTCCGCGGCGGCCTCCTCGGCTGCGTACCGCACGGCCGCGACGCGATCATCCTCGGCTGCACCGTCCGCTCCGCCGACGGCCCGATCCGCCTCGAAGTCGTCATCCGCACCGACGGGCCGGTCCGCATCGCCCGCGAACTGCTCACCCTGGACGGCCGGACCCTCGTCGAGACCGCCGAACAGGACCTCCGCCACCAGCGCGTCAACGTCACCTGGCACAACAACACCCGTCAGGGGGACATCCGCGCGCCCTTCCCCAGCAGCAGCCTGATCACCGCCCAACTGCCCCTGCGGGTCGCCGGCTCCTCCAGCGGTGAACGCACCGTCCTCACCGCCGCCGAACAGCTCCTCACCGCCCTGCGCGAGGTCTTCCCCGTCCACCCCGTCCCCGCCCTGATGCGCGACTGGGCCCGGCCCGACCCGCAGGCCCGGCTGGTCAGCACCGCCGCCAACATCTCCGCCGTCATCGCCCGCCTCAGCAACGAGTGCGCCCGCCGGTACGGGCAACTCCTGCGCGTCGTCCAGTCCGCGGCCCCGCACCCGCTGCTCGGCCTCGCCCTCGCCCGCCGGGCCCCCTCTAACGCGGGCGCGGGCGGGAGCACCGACGGCGAGGACCAGGTGCTCGCCGTCTTCGACGAGGGCGTCCTCGGCCACACCGGCGCCGACCAGGCGTCCGACGGCATGCTGCGCCACCTCGCGTTCGCCGCCGTCCTGCTCACCGGCGCCGGCGTGCTCGACGTCGACCCGGCCGCCGAGGTGCCCTGGGCCCACCGCCAGCTCACCGTGCTCGCCGACGACCTCGGTGCCGGGCTCTGCGCCGACCAGAGCGCCACCCTGCTGCGCCTCGCCCGCGACATGTCCGGCCGCAACCAACTGCGGGTCCTCGCCACCCTCCAGGAGCCGGCCGCCGCCCGCGACGCCCTCGGGGAGCCCGGCGACCTGCCCGCGGGCGTGGCCCTCGTCGAGTGCCGGCGCGATCCGGACTCCGGGCACAGCGTGCTGCGGACCGAGACGGCCCGGGTCCCGGTGCAGGGCGGGCGCGGGGCGGAGACCGCCGAGGTCGCGCCCGAGGGACATGCGGTAGACCTGAGGGGTGAGCGAACGAGTGACAGGACCTGAGTCCGCAGCCGAGTCCGCGGCACCCGCCGAGTCCGCTGATGTCGCAGTGCCCGCCGACTCCGCCGATGGCACGGTGCCCGCCGACTCTGCAACGCCCGCCGACGCCGCCGATGCCGCGGCGCCGTGGGCCGGGCCTGCCCTGCAGGACCTGCGCGAGCGGCTGACCGACTTTGCCGCCGCGCGCAGTTGGCAGCCCTTCCACACCCCCAAGAACCTGGCCGCGGCGCTCAGCGTGGAGGCCGGCGAACTGCTGGAGATCTTCCAGTGGCTGACGCCCGAACAGGCCGCCGCCGTCATGGCCGACCCGGCGACCGCGCACCGCGTGCGCGACGAGGCGGCCGACGTCCTCGCCTACCTCGTGCAGTTCTGCGCGGCGGTCGGCGTGGACCCGGGGGAGGCCCTGGCCGCCAAGATCGAACGGAACGAGATCCGCTTCCCGGTGCCCGGGAAGGGCGTCGACGTCAACCCGGACCTCGCCGATTGACCCCTGCGGGGGAACGAAGTTGTCCACAGCCCCCGGTTGTCCACAGCTTTCGGAACGGGGGCTGCGCCTGCTCGGGATCGGGTGCACGCTTCTGCCGTGACCACGGGAAACACCGTGCACGACGGACGGAAGAGGTGGACGCCCATGGAGGCGCTGCGACTGATCAGGACCGCTCGGCAGGACCTCGCCGGGGCCGGCACGGCGCCGCAGGTGCTCGCGGCGGCGAGGCAGGCCGCGCTGCTGGCCGAGGCCGTCGGGGCCCGGCTCGCCGAACAGGAGGAGCACGGCGAGCAGCCCGCCGTGATCGGCCGCCTGCTGGCCGCGGCGGGTGCGCACACGGCCGGCTGCCTGGCACCGCCGCCGCGCGGAGCCTCCCCGCCGCGCCGAGCGTCCCTGCCGGGAGGAGCCTCCCGGGCGGAGGGGCCGGACGGCATGGGCGGCGGGAGCGGCCCGGGCGAGGCGGACGGCGTGGACGGAGCCGGGTCGGAGCGGTGGACGGGTCGCTCGGCGGCCCCGCCGGGCTCGGCGGGGGTGTGCGGCAAGGCCGGGCGGCTGACGGCCCTCGGCGAGCTCGCCCCCATGCTCGGGGAGCTCGGACGGCTGTTGCAGGATTCGGCCGAGAAGCTGGTGGCGCTCGCCTGCGGTGCCGACAGCGAGGACGTCTACTGGGCGTGCATCGACGGGATCGACTCCGGCGCCGAGTGCCGCGAGCTGGTGGCGGACCTCCACCGGGCCGTTCGCCGGGCCGGGGGTGTCGAGGACGCCGACCACTTCGGCGAGTCCGGCCCCGACGACGGCGGGGGTGGCGGCTACGACGACCAGGGCGGGGACCAGGGCGACGACCAGAGCGGGGAGGGCCTCGCCGCCGAGGGGATCGACTTCGGGGAGGCGGGTGTGGCCGAGGAGTTCTTCGACCGGGAGGGCGAGGACGGCTGCCCCGTGCCGAGCTGCCCGCCGAGCGGGGCCGGGCCGGGAGGGAGGCGAGCGGCCGGGCTCCCCGCACAGGCACCTGAACGGGGAGCGCCGTCACTCGTCGTCCGGCTGGGGCCGCCGTAGGACCGGGCGGGTCGCTACCAGGAGCGAGGGGCGGAGGGCGCGTCGGCGGTCGCGGCGTCCACGCCGGCCGGCGCGCCGCCGGTGCCGCGGGTGCCCGACGACTGCAGTTCGGCCAGGTCCGCGGTCACGGAGGCAAGCAGTTCCTGCATCTGCTCCAACAGGCTCTTGGGAGTGGCGGGCGCCGCCGCGTCGGCGGCGGCCTGCGGTGCTGTGGACGCCTCGGACCAGGATTCGGACATGAGGGGACCTCTTCGGATCGGTGGTGCGGTGTGATGCCGCAGGAACCAACGAACCGTCGGCCGGGAGGGTCACCGGCCACCACCCGATGCGGTCCAACTCCGGCCCGGGCTCAGCCTCCCGGGTGAGGCGGGCTTGCGGCTGATCGGCGGCCTCGGCTAGGCCCGTGTCCGACAGGTCCCCAGTCGACAGGCCCTCAGTCGGCGCGGGGCCGGACGGGCACCGGCCCCGCGCTGCCTGGCGGCGGCGCGGGGCCGGGTGCGGCACCGAGCGTCAGTTGTGGGCGTGCAGCTCGGCGTTCAGGCCGCCCCACGAGCCCGAGCGGGCGATGACCTCGACCGCGCCGGTCTGCGAGTTGCGGCGGAACAGCAGGTTGCTCTGCCCGGAGAGCTCGACCGCCTTGGCGATCTCGCCGTCCGGGGTGGTGACCCGGGTCCCGGCGGTCACGTACAGGCCGGCCTCGACGACGCAGTCGTTGCCGAGCGAGATGCCGATACCGGCGTTGGCGCCGAGCAGGCAGCGCTCGCCGACCGAGACGACCTGCTTGCCGCCACCGGAGAGGGTGCCCATGATCGAGGCGCCGCCGCCGATGTCGCTGTGGTCGCCGACCACGACGCCCGCGCTGATCCGGCCCTCGACCATGGAGGTGCCCAGCGTGCCGGCGTTGAAGTTGACGAAGCCCTCGTGCATCACGGTGGTGCCGACGGCCAGGTGGGCGCCGAGGCGCACCCGGTCGGCGTGCGCGATGCGGACGCCGGACGGCGCGACGTAGTCGGTCATGCGCGGGAACTTGTCGATCCCGTACACGGCGAGCTGGCCGCCCTGGGCGCGGACGGCGAGGCGGGCCTGCTCGACGTTGTCGACCGGGACGGGGCCGATGCTGGTCCACGCGACGTTGGCGAGCAGCCCGAAGACGCCGTCCAGGTTCTGGCCGTGCGGCTTGACCAGGCGGTGGCTCAGCAGGTGCAGCCGCAGATAGGCGTCGTGTGCGTCGAGCGGCTTCTCGTCCAGCGAGGCGATCGTGGTGCGCACGGCGACCACCTCGACACCGCGGCGCGGGTCGCTGCGCAGCGCGTCGGTCGCGCCGGCGCCCAGCTCGGCCTCGGCCTGCTCGGCGGTCAGCCGAACGGTGCCGGCCGGACCGGGCTCGGTGGTGAGGACGGGAGCGGGGAACCAGGTGTCGAGGACGGTGCCGTCCACCGCGATGGTGGCCAGACCTGCGGCGACGGCGCCGCTTGCGAGGGAGGTGGATTCTGCAGTCACATCGTGCACGTTAACGAATGCGGGCCCCGGGTGCCGAACACGCTCACCGTCCGGACACCGTCCTCCCGCGGCCCGGGTGCGCCCCCGGCCGGGCGCCCGCCCGGGTCGGGCCGCGGCGAAAACCCGGTGCTCGCGGCGCGCGTGCTCGGCGATACTCGTGCGGGTGTTCATCTCGATCTCCACCACAGGAACGGCCGGGAGCCCCGCCACTGACCTGGGCTTTCTGCTGCACAAACACCCCGACAAGGTCCAGCGGTTCTCCACCTCCCACGGCGAGGCGCACGTCTTCTACCCGGAGGCGGGCGAGGAGCTGTGCACGGCCGCACTGCTGCTGGACATCGACCCCGTCGCGCTGGTGCGCCGGGGTCGGGGCAGGGGCCGGGGCGGGTCCCCCGACTTCGCGCTCGCCCAGTACGTGAACGACCGGCCGTACGCCGCGTCCTCGCTGCTCGCCGTCGCGCTGCGGACGGTGTTCCGCACGGCGATGAAGGGCGTCTGCGAGGGGAGGCCCGAGCTGGCCGGGCGTCCGCGTCCGCTGCGCATCGCACTCCCGGCGGTGCCGGCGAACGGTGCGGGCGAGGGCGGCGGCCCGGCCATGGTCAGGCGGCTGTTCGAGCCCCTGGGCTGGCAGGTCGAGGCCGAGGCGATCCCGCTGGACGGTGCGTTCCCCGCCTGGGGCGAGTCCCGCTACGTCCGGGTCGGGCTGAGCGCGGACGGGCTGCGGCTGGCCGACGCGCTGCAGCAGCTCTACGTCCTGCTGCCGGTACTGGACGGAGCCAAGCACTACTGGGTCGCCCCGGACGAGGTCGACAAGCTGCTCGCGGCCGGCGAGGGCTGGCTGGCCGACCACCCGGAGCTGGCGCTGATCACCCGTCGCTACCTGTCGCGCCGTTGGTCGCTCACCAGGGTGGCGATGGAGCGGCTGGAGCTGGCCCGGCTGGCGGAGGCGGACGACCGCGAGGCCGAGGAGATCGACAACGCCGTCGACGACACGGACGCGGCCGCCCACGGCGAGGCCGGGGCCACCCCGGATCCCGCCGCCTCCGATCCGGGCACGGCCCCGGACGCCACCCGGGGCCCGGCCGCCGAACCCCGCACGCCCCCGCTCGCCGAGCAGCGCCGCACCGCGATCCTCACCGCCCTGCGCGAGGTCGGCGCGGCGCGCGTGGCCGACCTCGGCTGCGGGCAGGGCGAGCTGATCGGTGCGCTGCTCAAGGAGCCGGTGTTCACCGAGATCCTCGGCGTCGACGTCTCCGCGCGGGCGCTGGCGGCGGCGACCCGCAGGCTGCGCCTGGAGCGGCTGCCCGAGCGCCAGGCGGCCAGGGTGAAGCTGCTGCAGGGGGCGCTGACCTACACGGACGCCCGCCTCAAGGGCTTCGACGCGGCGGTGCTCTGCGAGGTGATCGAGCACCTGGACCTGCCGCGGCTGCCTGCCCTGGAGTACGCGGTGTTCGGTGCGGCCCGTCCGGCCGCGGTCGTCGTGACGACGCCGAACGTCGAGTACAACGTCCGGTGGGAGAGCCTCCCGGCCGGCCGGGTACGGCACGCGGACCACCGCTTCGAGTGGGACCGTGCGGAGTTCACCTCGTGGGCGGAGCGGATCGCGGCCGCGTACGGGTACACGGTCGTCGTACGCCCGGTCGGACCGGAGGACCCGGAGGTGGGTGCGCCGACCCAGCTCGCGCTGTTCCGCATCGGCACCCCCGCGCCCGCCGGCGCGCCCACTGCCGATCGCACCACCACTGCCGACCGCACCACCACCGCCGACCGCACCACCACCGCAGACCACATGACCATCGCAGGAACGACCACCACCGCCGAAGCCCCCGAAGGAGGCGAGACCCGATGACCGAGGCGACCGAGAGCGGCGACACCGCCGATCGCGACACCCCTGCCCGCACCCCCGCCCGTACCGCCCCCGAGGCGCCCGACGGCACCCGGTCGGCCCCCGGGCCGCGCCGCCTGCCCGTCACGGACGTCTCCCTCGTCCTCCTGGTCGGCACCAGCGGCGCCGGAAAGTCGACCTTCGCCCGCCGCCACTTCCTGCCGACCCAGGTGATCTCGTCCGACTTCTGCCGCGGCCTGGTCGCGGACGACGAGAACGACCAGTCGGCCTCCGCGGCGGCCTTCGACGTGCTGCACTACATCGTCGGCAAGCGGCTCGCCGCCGGCCGGCTGACGGTGGTCGACGCCACCAACGTCCAGCCGGAGGCCCGCAAGGCGCTGGTGCGGATCGCCCGTGAGCACGACGTGCTGCCGATCGCGATCGTGCTGGACGTCCCGCCGGGCGTCTGCGCCGAGCGCAACCGCAGCCGGCCGGACCGGCAGCTGCCCGCCCACGTGGTGCCGCGCCAGCACCGCGAGCTGCGCCGTTCGCTGCGCGGTCTGGAGCGCGAGGGCTTCCGCAAGGTGCACGTCCTGCGGGGCGAGGCGGAGGTGGACACCGCCGAGGTGGTGCTGGAGAAGCGCTTCAACGATCTGCGCCACCTCACCGGCCCGTTCGACATCGTCGGCGACATCCACGGCTGCCGCTCCGAGCTGGAGACGCTGCTGACCCGGCTCGGCTACCGGCTGGTGCGGGACGCCGCGGGCCGCTCGGTGGACGCGGTGCCGCCGCAGGGCCGGACGGCGGTGTTCGTCGGCGACCTGGTGGACCGCGGGCCGGACACGCCCGGGGTGCTGCGCCTGGTGATGGGCATGGTGGCGGCCGGGCACGCGCTGTGCGTGCCGGGCAACCACGAGAACAAGCTCGGCCGGGCGATGGACGGCAAGAAGGTCACCGTCTCGCACGGGCTGCAGGAATCGCTGGACCAGCTGGCCGGGGAGCCGGAGGAGTTCCGCGCCGAGGTGCGGGCGTTCATGCGCGACCTGGTCAGCCACTACCTGCTGGACGGCGGCGCCCTGGTGGTGTGCCACGCGGGCCTGCCGGAGCGGTACCACGGCCGGGCTTCCGGCCGGGTGCGCTCGCACGCGCTGTACGGGGACACGACCGGCGAGACTGACGAGTACGGCCTGCCGGTGCGCTACCCGTGGGCGGAGGAGTACCGAGGGCAGGCGCTGGTGGTCTACGGGCACACGCCGGTGCCGGCGGCGAGCTTCCTCAACAACACCATCTGTCTGGACACCGGCTGCGTCTTCGGCGGCAGCCTGACGGCGCTGCGCTACCCGGAGCGCGAGCTGGTCTCGGTCGAGGCGGAGCAGGAGTGGTACGCGCCGCTGCGCCCGATGGCGACGGACGCGCCGGGTGCGCGCGAGGGCCGTCCGCTGGACCTGGCGGACGTGGTCGGGCGCCGGGTGGTGGAGACCTCGCTGCACGGCCGGGTCGCGGTGCGGGAGGAGAACGCGGCGGCGGCGCTGGAGGTGATGAGCCGGTTCGCGATCGATCCGCGGCTGCTGGCCTACCTGCCGCCGACCATGGCGCCGAGCGCGACCTCGCGCCGTCCGGGGTACCTGGAGCACCCGGAGGAGGCGTTCTTCGCGTACCGCCACGAGGGCGTCCGGCAGGTCGTCTGCGAGGAGAAGCACATGGGCTCCCGCGCGGTCGTACTGGTCGCGCGGGACGCGGCGGCGCTGGAGAAGCGGTTCGGCGTGGCCGGGCCGGGGGCGATCTGGACCAGGACGGGCCGGGCGTTCCTCGGTGACGAGGCGCTGACCGGTGCCGTGCTGGACCGGGTGCGGGCCGCCGCCGAGCGCTCCGGACTGTTCGACGAGCTGGGCACCGGCTGGCTGCTGCTGGACGCGGAGCTGATGCCGTGGTCACTGAAGGCCGCCGAGCTGCTGCGCCGCCAGTACGCGGCGGTCGGTGCGGCGGCGGGTGCGGCGCTGCCGCAGGTGCTGTCGGCGCTGGAGCGCGGGACCGGCCGCGGGCTGGACCTCGCGGCGCTGACCGGGCGCCAGCGGCAGCGGGCGGCGGACGCGCAGGCGTTCACCGAGTCGTACCGGCGCTACTGCTGGCCGACGGAGGGGCTGTCGGGCATCCGGCTGGCACCGTTCCAGGTGCTGGCGGCCGAGGGGGCGAACCTGGCGGTGCGCCCGCACGACGAGCACCTCGGCTGGATCGACCGCCTGGTGGACGCGGACGAGGCGGCGGCCGCGGAAGCCGCGGCCGGGCCGGACGCCGGCACCGACCCGACGGCCGGTACCGGCATTCTGCACCGCACCGGCCGCCTGCTGGTGGACACCGAGGACGAGGCGTCGGTCGCCGCGGGCGTCGCGTGGTGGGAGGAGCTGACGGCGGCCGGCGGAGAGGGCATGGTGGTCAAGCCACTGGGCTCGCTGGTGCGCGGTGCGCCGGGGGAGGGCCGGCCGGGCGGGCTGGTGCAGCCCGGGGTGAAGGTCCGCGGCCGGGAGTACCTGCGGATCATCTACGGTCCGGACTACACGGAGTACCTGGACCAGCTGCGCCAGCGCTTCCTGGGGCACAAGCGGTCGCTGGCGCTGCGCGAGTACGCGCTGGGCCTGGAGGGGCTGGACCGCCTGGCGGGCGGGGAGCCGCTGTGGCGGGTGCACGAGGCGGTGTTCGCGGTGCTGGCGCTGGAGTCGGAGCCGGTGGACCCGCGGTTGTGAGTCGGGTGCGGCCGGTTGCCCGGGAGGAGCTCCTCCCGGG
>NZ_JBSGXP010000122.1:0-26285 GCF_053610105.1 Kitasatospora sp. NPDC054939
GCCCCCCGCAGTGGCTGCGGGGGGCCGGGCCGACCGTGGTCAGCGCCCGGTCACGGTGCCGGGTGCCTCGGTGGATCAGGCGGTGGTGCGACCGTGGCGGCCACGGCGGCGGAGCAGGAAGACCGCGGCGCCACCGGCCACGACCAGGCCACCGGCGACGGCGGCGAGCATCGGGGTGGCGTCGTTGCCACCGGTCTGGGCCAGGTCACCGGTGGTGCCGGGGGCCGGGCTGCTGGACGCCGGGGCCGGGGCGGCCGAGGTCGGCGCCGGGGTGGTCGGGGCGGCCGAGGACGGCTTGGCGGTCGGGCTCGGGGTCACGACGCTGGCGACCTTGCAGTCGAGGACGCCCTTGAACTGCTTGGTGTAGCCGTTCGGGCCGGTGACGGTGATGTCGTAGGCGGTGTCCTCGGCGACCGGGACCACCACGGTCTCGGTCTTGCCCGGCTGGACGGTGACGGTCTTGCCCGGCTTCACGGTGACCGAGGCGGCCTCGTCACCGGAGTTGACCACGCTGACCTTGACGCCGTTGGCGTCGCAGTCGATCTGCGCGGTGCTGGTCAGCAGCGCGCCCTTGGCCTGCTTCCAGGTGGCCTTGGCCTTGTCGCTGACGCTGAGCTTGCTGGAGCCGGCCAGGATCATCGTCTGGCTGTGCTTCTCGGGGGTGTAGCCCTTGCTGAGGAAGACCCGGCCGCTGGGCACCACGGTCTCCGCCGAGGCGGTCACGGTGGCGGTGCCGTCCGGGGTGCCGGCCGGGACGTCCAGGAACAGCTGGGTGTCCTTGGCGACCGGACCGGTCAGGTTGGTGACGGCCTTGCCGTCCTTGTCCAGCAGCTTGACCTTGTCGGCGCTGTCACCGGTGACGGACAGCTTCACCTCGGCCGCGCTGGAGTTGATGGTGAACGGGTTGAGCTTGCCGCCCGGCTTGCCCGAGACCTCGTCCGGGGTCAGGCTCAGCGAGGGCTTGGGCTCGGCCGCGATGCCCTTGTTCTCCGCGCTGGTCAGGTACTCGGCGAGCTTCTTGGCCTTCGGCTTCACCGGCTTGGCGTTCTTGTGGTCCGAGTACTTCCAGATCGCGGCCTGGGTGCCGGCCGCGGCCTCCTCCTCGGAGAGGGTGCCGTCGACGCCCGCGGCCTTCGACAGCTTGTTGAGGTCGGCCTGCGGGTAGGAGTTCTCCAGGATCCAGCGGATCTTGGCGGCGTCCTCCTCCTTGCCCTTGCGACCCAGCGAGCTCGACTTCCAGTCGGACTCCTGGTACTCGACCTTGTCCGCGGTGTTGACCGGGTGGTCGATGTCGATGCAGTAGGTGTGGAGCTTCTGCTTGTCGGCGGTCAGGAGGGTGAACAGGCCACCGGCGATGACACCCTTGCCCTCGACCTCGATGTCACCGCTGACCATGCCCGGCTGGATCACGGCGGTGACGCCGGCACCCGGCGTATCGGCCGCGCCCGCCGCACCGGCCGCGAACAGGCCCCCTCCCAGCACGACGCTGGTCGTGAGCATGACACTGGTTACGCGGGGAAGAGTCCGCCCCTGCCTCTGGAACATCTGTGATCCCTCCGGGCCGGGCCCTGCCGATGGCGCCCCGGCTGCATTGCCGCGCCCCCTGTGGCGCAAGCTGCACTTGATGTGACCCGACGAATCCTATTGAGCCCCGGTGATCCGCAAACCCCCATGCGAAATCAGGACGATTCCGTATCTGTATCGTTATCAACCCTCGCAATGCCTACACAAGCTGACACTGTGCCAGATAATCGCGATCATTCACGACCGGTCAACGATAGTGTGTATCGGTACAATTGCTGTCTCGATCAACATATTTGTCGACAGTTGGTGACCGCCCCGCCGGGGCCTCGGGGCCGTCACCGCACGGCTCACGGGCGTTCAGACCAGCACCTCCCGGCGGTCACCCCCGCCGGGGCCCGCGACCGCCCGCTCCCCCGCCGAACCGGTCGGCGACCCGCCCGGCGGACCGTCCGCGCCGACCGCCGCGGACCCCGTCGCCGCCGCCCGCCGGGCCGCCACCGCACTGGTGATCCACTCGGGCACCGCCTCGCCGACCGTCGCCTCCGACCCGCCCCCGGGCTCGCCCCGACTCCGCACCGCCCAGCGGAACGCCGAGGTGCCGCGGCTCAGATCGTGCCCGACCGACCGGGCGTCGATCTCAATCCTGCTCCGCCTCGACTCCCCCTCGTCCCACTCCCGGACCTTCAGCCGGCCGCTCACGACCACCGGATCGCCCTTGTTGAGCGAGCTGACCAGGTTGGCCGCGAGCGAGCGCCAGGCGAGCACCGTCACCCAGTGGGTGTCGCCGTCCACCCAGCCCTCCTTGGCCCGGTCGTAGCGCCGCTCGGTCGCCGCCATCCGGAAGTTCGCGAACGGCACCCCCTCGCCGGTCTCCCCGTAACTGACCGGCGACGCGACATTGCCGATCATGGTCACCTGGGTCTCGTTCACAGAACACTCTCCGTTCGCTCCGATGCACCGTACGGAATCATCCGTCGTGACACGAGAGTGCATCCCGGAGGAAATCCGCGCCAGGTACTTCCGAAATCCTGTAGACAACTCGCCCCTGTGGAAAACCGGTGTCACTCGCAGGGATGAATTTCGGCCTTTCGGTGGCCACTTCCCGACCGTCCCTGCGTCAACTCCACAACCACCTCTGCGCGGCCATGACAACAAACGAAGCGCTTCCCGCCCCGCCGGCGCACACCCAGGAGTGGCACCGTCCGCCGTCCGCCCACGTCATCCGACCGAACGAACCCGAATAGCGCCCCCCACCCGCGGCGAGAACGGCGCTTTCTCCGTGCCGAATCCATAACGGGTGGGGCGGCAGCCCCGTAACGACTGCACAACGTCCGGCCCCGAAGCCCCTCAGACCGCTGCACTCACGGTCTCCACCTGCGATTATCGGACCGCTCCACCGAGGCCGACACACCCGCGACGGTGTTGTTACACCCGGCCGAGGAACTGGACACCCTTATCCTGTCCCCAGACAGGGCAAGGACCCGCAACCCCCATCCCGCCCTCACCACGGGGCCGGGCTGCGAACGCTCCGCGCGCTCGTCACCCGTTCCCGGCCAACGGCACGCCCATCCCGGGCAACACCCGTCCCGCCCCCATAGCTCAGCGGATAGAGCACCCGCCTTCTAAGCGGTAGGTCGCAGGTTCGAATCCTGCTGGGGGCGCAAACACCCGAATTCCCCACAAGCGGAAGGGCAATCGCCCCACCGCCCTCCGGGCAAATCCCGGCACCCACCGCACCGGCCCGGTAACAATGCGTGCCGCGTGCGAGCGGAAAACACCAGTACGAGGCGATTCGCCCACCGAATCCCCGGGTTTTGCCGGGACACCGACAGCCCGCCGCACGGTGAACGCACCGGACCGCACCGGTGGACATACCGGACCACGCCGTGAGCACACCGGACCGCACCGATGGACGCGCAGGACCTCACCGTGGACAGGCCGGATCGCACGGTGCACCGTCCGGCCCGCCCGCGAAACGGGCCGACCCGTCCGGGAACGCGCCGGTCGCCCGTCCCCGACCCGACCCGGCTCGCCCGCCTCGACCCGCCCGGCTCAGCCCGCCGCGGCGAGGCCCGCCAGGTAGGCGTCCACCATGGCCTCCTGCCGCTCGGCGGGGAACTGGCCCGGGGCGAACAGCGCCTGCACCACCAGCCCCAGCGCGAAGGCCTGCGCCGCCGCCGCGAGATCCGCCGGGTCCGGCCCGGCGGGCAGCTCGCCGAGCCGCTGCGCGGCGGCCACGTAGCCGGTCATCGTCTCCCGGGCGCGGCCGTAGCGGGCCGCGTGGGCGGCGGCGAGCTCCGGGTCGGCGAGGGCGACGTCCCAGGAGCCCACCCAGATCCTGTTGCCGGCCGCGGCGGGCGCGTCCAGCGGGAGGATGTCGAGCAGCGCCGCCCGCAGCCGGGGCAGGCCCTCGGCCGGGGCGGGGCTGCCGTCGGCCGGGGCGGCCCGGCGCGGGCGGCCGGCGGAGCGGCGGTCCAGGACGTCCAGGGCGTGCGCGACCAGGGCGCGCTTGTTGGGGAAGTAGTGCGTCAGCAGGCCGGTGGAGGCGCCCATCTCGGTGGCCACCGCACGCAGTGTGAGGCCCTCGAAGCCGCGCTCGGACAGCACCCGCCACACCGCCTCCGAGACGTCCTCGCGGCGGGCTTCGTGGTCTCCACGGGCGGGTGTCATGGGCGCCATCGTACCGGCCTTACGTACCAAACGTTTGTTATGTACGATCGGCCCGAGGAGCGCGGCGGCCCCGCCCACGAGGCCGGCGCCGGACGCGATGCCCATCCGCAGGGCACGGGCCGCCCACCGCAGGGCCCCGCACCGAACGATCCGTGAGAGAGGCCCGCATGTACGCCGTACCGCTCGCCGACGACGCCGAACTGCGCCCGCTGGAGCCGTGGCAGGCCCCCGAGTTCCTGGCCCACATGGACCGCGCCCGGGCGGGCATCGACCCCTGGATCCCCTGGGCGAGCCGCTCCACCGACCTCGAATCCGCCCGCGCCACCCTCCAGGGCTACGCGGACCACCAGGCCACCGACACCCGGCGGATCCACGGCATCTGGCTGGACGGGACGCTGGTCGGCGGGGTGATGTTCGTGCGCTTCGACACCGCCGCCGGCAACTGCGAGATCGGCGTCTGGTCCGAGCCGGCCGGCCAGGGCCGCGGGCTGATCACCGCCGCGGTCCGGCACCTGATCGCGTACGCCTTCGAGGAGCGCGGCATGCACCGCATCGAGTGGTGGAACACCGTCGGGAACGCCCGGAGCCGCGCCGTCGCCCAGCGGGTCGGGATGACCCGGGAGGCCGTGCTGCGCGAGTACTTCCTGCACGACGGCGTGCGCCACGACGAGGAGATCTGGTCGCTGCTCGCGCACGAGTGGAAGCCCGGGGCCTGAGCACCGGCCCCGTCCGGCCGGGCCGCGGGCTCCGGCACCCGAGCCCTGGACGCCGGTCGCGGAACCCGAGCCCCCGAACGCCGGGCCCGGCACCTGTGCACCTGGGCACCCGGCCCGGCGGCCGACCTGAGAGAGTGGGCGCACCCACGACTCCCCGGAGATGCGCATGGCCGACCAGCCCCTGCTCGTGCGGGGACGCTCCCCGCTGCCGACCGAGGTCGACGGCCTGAACGCCTTCACCGGCCCGGACGGCGTCGCGGTGCTGGAGTTCGACCGCCCGCACCGGCGCAACGCCGTGACGCTGGCGATCTGGCAGGCGCTGCCGAAGGTGGTCGCCCGGCTCGCCGAGCAGCCGGGGCTGCGGGCCCTGCTGGTCACCGGCGCCGGCGGCACCTTCAGCGCGGGGGCGGACATCGCCGAACTCGCCGACGTGTACCGGGATCCCGACCTCGCCGACGAGTACCACGCGCTCAACGTGGCGGCCGAGGAGGCGCTGGCCGGCTTCCCGCACCCGACCCTGGCGGTGGTGCACGGCGCCTGCGTCGGCGGCGGCTGCCAGCTGGCCGTCGCCTGCGACCTGCGGTTCGTCGCGGACGACGCCCGGCTCGGCATCACCCCGGCCAAGCTCGGGGTGGTCTACCCGGCCGTGCCGACCCTGCGGCTGGCCCGGCTGGTCGGCCCGGCGCGGGCCAAGTACCTGCTGTTCTCCGGCGAGTTGGTGACGGGCCCGGACGCGCTGCCGCTCGGCCTGGCCGACCGGGTCGTGCCGGCCGCCGAACTCGACCGGCAGGCACTGGACTTCGCCCTGCTGCTCGCCGGGCGCTCGCCGCAGACCATCGGCGCAGTCAAGGCGGCGCTCGCGGTGGACCCGCAGGATGCGGCGGCGGCCCTCGCCCCCTGGGAGCGCCGCTCCCGCGAGGCCCCGGACGTCCGCGAGGGCCTGTCCGCCTTCCTGGAGGGGCGCGCCCCGCGCTTCCCCGACCCGGCACCCCGCCCGTAGCCACGCCGACACCCGCCCGCAGCCCCGCCGACACTCGCCCGTAGCACGCCCGCACCCACGCCCGTAGCCACGACGCCCCGGTCGGAGCGCCGGGGGCCGGGGGCCGGGGGCCGGGGCCGAGGGCCGCCGGGAACGCCGGGCGGCGCTCAGCGGATCGGCATCCCCGAGATGGCGCGGGCGATGACCAGCCGCTGGATCTCGCTGGTCCCCTCGAAGATCGAGTAGATGGCGCTGTCCCGGTGCATCCGCTCCACCGGGTACTCCCGGGTGAAGCCGTTGCCGCCCAGGATCTGCATCGCCTGGGCGGTGACCCACTTCGCGGTCTCGCCGGCGTACAGCTTGGACATCGACCCCTCGGCGGAGGTGAACGGCTGGTTGTTCGCGGCCATCCAAGAGGCCCGCCAGACCAGCAGCCGGGCGGCGTCGATCCGGGTCTTCATGTCGGCCAGCTGGAAGGCCACGCCCTGGTTGTCGATGATCGGGCGGCCGAACTGCACCCGGGTCCTCGCGTAGTCGAGCGCCACCTCGTACGCGGCGCGGGCGATGCCGATCGCCTGCGCGCCGACCGCCGGACGGGAGGCCTCGAAGGTCGCCATGGCGGCGTTCCCGCCGCTGCTGCGGCGCGCGCCCTCGCGGGCCCGGGCCAGCCGCTCGTCCAGTTTCTCCTTGCCGCCGAGCAGGCAGTGCCCGGGCACCCGCACATCGTCGAGGACCACTTCGGCGGTGTGCGAGGCGCGGATGCCGTGCTTCTTGAACTTCTGGCCCTGGCCGAGCCCCGGCGTGCCCGGCGGCACCACGAAGGACGCCTGCCCGCGCGCGCCGAGCTCCGGGTCGACGGTGGCGACGACCACGTGGACGGCGGCGATCCCGCCGTTGGTGGCCCAGGTCTTGGTGCCGTTGAGCACCCACTCGTCCTTCGCCCCGTCGTACACGGCCCGGGTGCGCAGCGCCGAGACGTCGGAGCCGGCGTCGGGCTCGGAGGAGCAGAACGCGGCCACCTTGACGTCGTCCGGGGTGCCGAACATCTGCGGCGCCCAGGTGCCGACCTGCTCCTCGGTGCCGTTGGCGAGGACGGCGACGGCGGCGAGCGTGGTGCCGACGATGGACAGGCCGATGCCGGCGTCGCCCCAGAACAGCTCCTCCATGGCGATCGGGATGCCGACGCCGGAGGGGTCGAAGTACTGCTGGGCGTAGAAGTCGAGCGAGTAGATGCCGAGCTTGGCGGCCTCCTGGATGATCGGCCAGGGGGTCTCCTCCCGCTCGTCCCACTCGGCGGCGGCCGGGCGCACGACGTCGGCGGCGAAGCCGTGCAGCCAGTCGCGTACGGCGAGCTGGTCGGGGCCCGGGTCCAGCGAGAAGGTGCTCATGACGCCTCCGGTCGGGGTCGGACGGGTGTTACCGGGGGTAACATGGCCCGGAGTCTGCTACTGATACGTAGGAAAAGTCAACGTTCCAGCCAGGAGCTGCCCCATGCCGCCCGCCGAACCCGCCAGCCCCGGCGAGCCCCGCAGGGAGCAACTGCTGAACGCCGCCGACCGGGTCGTCCAGCGCGACGGCCCCGGCGCCAGCATGAACGCCATCGCCGCCGAGGCCGGGATCACCAAGCCGATCCTGTACCGCCACTTCGGCGACCGGAACGGCCTGATCCGGGCCCTGACCGAACGCCACACCGGCGGCCTGCTCGCCGCCGTACGGGCCGCGCTCAGCGAACCGCTGGAGCGCCGCGACCGGGTCGAGCACGTCCTGGACACCTACCTCGCCGGCATCGAGTCCCGGCCGCAGGTGTACCGGCTGCTCACCCACCCCGAACCGGGCGACCCGACCGGTGCCGGCAACGCCCTGGCGCCCGCGCTCCGGCAGATCGCCGAGGAGATCACCCGGGCCGTACAGAGCCAGGTCGACCTCGGCCCCGATCGCGAACTGCTCTCCGAGGCCTGGGGCCGGGGCATCACCGGCATGGTGCTCGCGGCCGGCGACTGGTGGCTGGAGAGCAAGCCGTGCTCGCGCACCCGGATGGTCCAGGCACTCGCCGACCTGCTCTGGGGCCGGCTCGCCGCGGCGGCCGACCTGCCCACCGCGGCCCTGCCCACCCCCGCGCAGACCGCCCCGACCGACCCGTCCCCCGCCGGGACGGCCGGTCCCGGCGGGGTCGAGGCCGCCGGCGGTCCGCCCGGCGAGGTCTGAACTCCGGGGCGGTGCACGACCCTTGTGCCGGACATGACGAGCCGGGCATCATCGGGCCCCACCCTCAGCCAGCGAGAAGCCGCGAGGCCCCGATGCGCCTGCTCCGCACCGCCGTTGCCGCCACCGCCCTCCTGCTCGCCGCCACCACCGCCCCGGCCGGCGCCGCCCCCGTCACCCCCGTCGCCGTCACCACCATCACCGCCGACACCCCCACCTCCGACACCATCGCCGCCGACACCGTCACCACCGCCGCCGACCCCGACAGCAGCACCGCTGCCGAACGGGGCCGCCCGCTTGCCCGGTTCCCCACCTCCACGGTCACCACCGCAGACGGCCGCACCGCCCTCGTCGACCCCACCGGGCGAACCCTGCAGCTGCGCGGCTTCAACCTCGACAAGTACGCCGAGGCCACCGAGGCGGACGTCGCCGACCTGGCCGCCCGGGGCTTCACGCTCGTCCGGGTGGCGATCTCCTGGAACCGTCTGGAACCCGTCCGCGGCCGGCTCGACCCGACCGAACTCGCCCGGCTGCACCGGGTCCTGGACTGGGCCGACCGGCACGGCGTGCTCGCCCTGGTCGACTTCCACCAGGACGTCTACGGCCCGAAGTTCGGCGGCGGCGACCGCGGCATCCCGCTCTGGGCGACCCGCGACGACGGCCTGCCCTTCGAGGAGGACCCGGACGACTGGTTCGCCGGCTACTTCCAGCCCGCCGTGCAGGCCGCCTTCCGCCACCTCTACGACGACGCCGACCTGCGCGCCTGGCAGGCCGACTTCTACACCCGGCTGGCCCGCGAACTGCGCGGCCACCGCTCACTGCTGGGCTACGACCTGTTCAACGAGCCGTTCGGACCGGTGGACGGCGACCCCACCGACCCGGCCGTCCTCGCCGCCGCCTCGGCCGCCCTCGAACAGGGCCGGCTGGCCGACATGTACCGGCGGCTGATCCGGGCCGTGCGCCGGGCCGACGACCGCGCCTGGCTGTTCGTCGAACCCACCGTCCTGGTCGGCCACGGCGTGCCCACCCGGCTGCCCGGCTTCACCGACCCGCGGTCCGGCGCGCCCCGGCTCGGCTACGCGCCGCACTTCTACGACACCGCCGTCGAGGGCGGCGCCGACTGGGATCCGTCCGGCGGCTTCGTGGAGAACTACACCGCGGCCGTCACCGCCTACCCGACCGCGCACCGGCTGCCCGTCCTGGTCGGCGAATGGGGCCCGCCGAACACCCGCACCCCGGGCAACCGCGAGCTGGTCCGCCGCCAGGTCGCGGCCATGGAGGGCTTCGCGGAGGGCTGGGCCCTCTGGTACTGGTGCCGGGGCAACGGCGGCTACTGCGCGCTCGACCCGGCCGGGCGGCCCGCCCCCGGCACCGAGCCCGTCTTCGCCCCGTACGCCGCCGCGACCGCGGGCCGCCCCGGGCTGTCCGGGCGGACCCCGACCGGGCACCTGCTGCGCTGGACCGCCGACGGCAGCGGGCGCGCCACCGAGCTGGTCCTCCCGGCGGGCGGGCCGGTACGGGTGACGGTGCGGCCCGCCGGGGCCCGGGTCGACCTGCGCCAACCGACCGACGGCCGGGCGGGCAGCGCGCTGGTCCGCCTGCCGCACACCCGCCCGGGCACCCCCGTGACCGTCACCGTCGAACCCCGCTGAGGCCGGCGCGGGCCCGACGCCCGCGCCGACCCGGGCCCCCGGCCCGACGCCGCAGTACCCGGTCGACGCCGTACCACCCCGGCCGACGCCACCTCCCCCGGTCGCCGGCGCGGCCCCCGATCGTCGACACGGCCGGGGGCCGCCGCCGCGCCCGGCGGAAGCAGCAAGACGGCGGGCCTACGCCAGGCCGCGGCGGGCCAGCAGCGGCTCGGTCCGCGGGTCGCGCCCGACCACCGCGCGGAAGCACTCCAGCGCGTCCCTGGCGCCGCCGCGGGCCAGCAGCTCCCGTCGGAAGACCTCCCCGCTCTCCCGCACGCTGCGCCCGTTGCCCTTGAACCACTCCACCGTGTCGGCGTCCAGCACCTCCGACCAGATGTAGGCGTAGTAGCCCGCGCTGTAGCCGCCCGCGAAGATGTGCGTGAAGTACGCCGTCCGGTAGCGCGGCGGGACGGCGTCCAGCGCCAGCCCGGCCTTGGCCAGCGCCTGCGCCTCGAACTCCTCGGCGTCCGCGACCTCGGTGCCGGCCGGCAGGGAGTGCCAGGCCCAGTCGAGCAGCGCCGCCGCGAGGTACTCGACCGTGCGGAAGCCCTGGCCGAAGCCCTCGGCCGCCGTCATCCGCTCGACCAGCTCGGCGGGCAGCGGCTCGCCCGTCTCGTGGTGCCGGGCGTACTCGGCCAGCACCTGCGGCCAGACCATCCACATCTCGTTGACCTGCGAGGGGAACTCCACGAAGTCCCGCGGCACCCGGGTGCCGGCGAAGTACGGGTGGCGCACGTCCGAGAACAGCCCGTGCAGCGCGTGCCCGAACTCGTGGAACAGCGTGCGCACCTCCTCCCAGGAGAGCAGCACCGGCTCACCGGCCGCCGGCTTGGCGACGTTCAGGTTGTTGAACACCACCGGCCGCCTGCCCAGCAGTTCCGACTGGCTGACCAGCTCGTCCATCCAGGCCCCGCCGCGCTTGGAGGCACGGGCGTGGAAGTCCCCGAGGAACAGGCCCAGCGGGCTGCCGTCCTCCTCGAACACCTCGAAGATCCGCACGTCCGGGTGGTAGCCGGTGAGGTCCGGGCGCTCGGTGAAGGTCACCCCGTACGCCAGGCCGGCCGCCCGGAACACCCCGTCGTGCAGCACCCGCTCCAGCTCGAAGTACGGGCGCAGCGCCGCCGCGTCCACCTGGTAGGAGCTCTGGCGGACCTTCTCCGAGTAGTACGCCCAGTCGTGCGCGGCGATCTCCTCGATCCCGTCCGCGGCGGCGACCTTGGCGAGCTCGGCCGCCTCCCGGCGGGCGTTGGCCACCGCCGGCGGCACCAGCCGGGCCAGCAGGGCGTCCACGGCCCCGACCGTGCCGGCCGTCTCGTCGGCGACCACGTACGAGGCGTGCGTGGGGTGGCCCAGCAGCGCGGCCCGCTCGGCGCGCAGCGCGGACATCCGGATCGCCAGCGGGCCGTTCGCCTCCGCCGCGCGGCCGAGCGAGGCGGCCAGCAGGCGTTCGCGCACCGAGCGGTCGGTGAGGAAGGCCAGTTCGCTCTGGTTGGAGAAGTTCTTGAGGCTGAGCACGTACGAGCCGTCCAGCCCGAGGGCGCGGCCGTTCTCGGCGGCGGCGGCGACGGCGTCCGGCGACAGCCCGGCCAGTTGCTCGGCGGAGTCCAGGACCAGCGCCCGCGCCTTGGAGTCGGCGGACACGTTCTGCCGGAACGCCGTCGAGGAGGCGGCCAGTTCGGCGTTCAGCTCGCGCAGCCGGGCCTGCTCGGCCTCGCCCAGGCGGGCGCCGGCGCGGACGAAACGGGTGTGCCGGCGCTCCAGCAGACGCAGCGACTCGGCGTCCAGGCCCAGGTCGGCGCGTTTCCCGTACAGCTCCTCGATCCGGGCGAACAGGGCCGCGTCGAGGTGGATCGCGTCGTTGTGGGCGGCCAGCCGGGGGCTGATCTCGGCGTCGACCGCGTCGACGGCCGGGTTGGTGTCGGCGGAGGCCTGGTTGAAGAAGACCGCGCTCACCCGCTGCAGCAGGGCACCGGAGCGCTCCAGGGCGATCAGGGTGTTGTCGAAGGTCGGCGGCTCCGCGTTGCCGGTGATGGCGGCGATCTCGGCCAGCTGCTCGGCCATGCCGGCCTCGAAGGCGGGCAGGTAGTGCTCCTCCCGGATCTCGGCGAAGGGCGGCAGTTCGTAGACCAGGGTGCTGGGCTTGAAGAACGGATTCTCGGTCATTTCGCCGACCTTACGCGCTGTCACCGGCACTGCCTACGCCGGACGCCCGGCCGGTCGGCGTGCGTTGTCGGACCCAGCGGCTACCGTCATGGCGAGCGCCCGTACACCCACCGTCGGGCCGCCCGCCGTCCACTCGCCCGCCCCGCCCTCCGCCGTCCCCGACCACCCGAACCGCCCTGGCCCGAACCGGCAGAACTACCCGAGCCACCCGAGCCGGAACCGCCAGAACCGAACCGCCCGAGCCCGCCCCGGGAGGAGGAGCCCCCGTGCCACCCCGTATCGCCCTCGTCCCCGACCCGCACGGCGCCGGCGGCCGGCTCCAGCCGCTCGACGACACCGGCGGCCCGCTCGGCCCACCCACCGCCGCACCCGACCTCGCCGCCGCCGTGGCCGAGGCCGAGCGGCACGACCACCCGCGCTGGGTCTGGGCCGCCGCCGACAGCGCGTACGCCCCGCTGCTGCCCCGGCTGCCCGGACGGGTCTCCCGCTGCCACGACCTGCGGCTGGTCGAGGCCCTGCTGGTGGCCCACGAGGGCGCCTTCGGGGCACCCCGCTCGCTCGGCGCGGCCTGGTCCCGGCTGCAGGGCCTGCCCGTTCCGGCCGACCTGCCCGAACCCGGCTCCGGCGACGACGGGCAGGACAGCCTGTTCGCCCCCGACCGCCTGCAACTCCCGCCCGGCACCGACCCGCTGGCCGCCGTCGTCGCCGTCCATGCCGAGCAGCAGCGCCGGCTCGCCGCCATCGCCGACCCCGGCGCCCGCGCCCGCTTCCGGCTGCTGGTCGCCGCCGAGTCCGCCGGCGCCCTGGTCGCCGCCGAGATGGCCCACGACGGACTGCCCTGGCGCACCGACGTCCACGACCGGCTGCTCACCGAACTGCTCGGCCCCCGCCCGACCGTCCCCGGCACCCAGCCCCGCCGACTCGCCGAACTCGCCGCTGAACTGCAGCAGGCGCTCGGCGGGCGCCCGTTCAACCCCGACTCGCACAGCCAGGTGCTGCGCGCCTTCGCCGACCGCGGCATCCAGCTCGGCTCCACCCGCTCCTGGGAGCTCCAGGCCGTCGACCACCCGGCCGCCCGGCTGATGATCCGCTACAAGGAGCTCGCCCGGATCCACGCCGCCCACGGCTGGGCCTGGCAGGACGTCTGGGCCCGCGGCGGCCGGTTCCGGCCCGAGTACGTGGTCGGCGGCGTGGTCTCCGGCCGCTGGGCCAGCCGCGGCGGCGGCGCCCTGCAGATCCCGCGCATCCTGCGCCGCGCCGTCGTCGCCGACCCCGGCCGGCTGTTCGTCGTCGCCGACGCCGCCCAACTGGAACCGCGCGTCCTCGCCGCCCTTTCCCGGGACGCCGGCCTCGCCCGCACCGCCGCCGGCGGCGACCTGTACGAGGCGCTCGCCGCGACCGCCTTCCACGGCGACCGCGACAAGGCCAAGCTCGGCCTGCTCGGCGCCATGTACGGCCAGACCAGCGGCGACATCGGCCCGCTGCTGGCCACCCTGCGCCGCCGCTACCCCGCTGCCATGGGCTATGTCGAGGCCGCCGCCCGCACCGGCGAGGACGGCGGCGTGGTCGCCTCCCGCCTCGGCCGGGTCTGCCCGCCGCCCACCGCCGACTGGCTCGACCTCACCGAGGACCCCGACCGGTCGGGCGACGCCGGAGGCCGCTCGGCCCGCGCCCGGGGCCGCTTCACCCGCAACTTCGTCATCCAGGCCAGCGCCGCCGACTGGGCCCTCGCCCTGCTCGCCGCGCTGCGCCGCCGCCTCAACGCCTTCCCGGTGCCCCCCGAGGACCGGCCGCACCTGGTGTTCTTCCAGCACGACGAGGTGGTGGTGCACACCCCGGCCAACCTCGCCGACCGGGTGGCCGAGGCCGTCGGCGAGGCGGCGGACGAGGCCAGGCTGCTGGTCTTCGGCGACACCCCGGTGCGGTTCCCGCTCACCACCGCGGTCGTGGAGTGCTACGCCGACGCCAAGTGAGCGGGCCGCGCGCCCGCCGTCACAGCTTGCGGAAGCCCCGCGCCTCCTCCGCCGCCGCGACCACCTCGGCCAGCGGCGCCCCGGTCGAGGCGGTCACCACCGCGGCCACCGCCCCCTCCACGAACGGCGCGTCGGCCAGCACCACGCCCGGCCGCGGGTCGTCCTCCAGCGCGGCCACGGCGGTCAGCACCGAACTGCCCAGGTCCGGCAGCACCACCACGCCGGCCCCGCCGTCCGCCTCGGCGACCGCCCGGACGATCAGCTCGTAGCTGGTGCCGAGACCGCCGTCCTCCGTCCCGGCCGCGAGCGCCACCGGCACCGCGCCCGAGCCCAGCTCACCCAGCAACTCACGCAGCCCGGCCGCAAGTTGCGCACTGTGCGAGACCAGGACGACGCCCACGTAATCGCTCATGCCCCGACCCTAGGCCCTGCACCCCGCCCGGTCGATCGCCGCGCCGCACTGCCGCGGCGCCTCCCCGCCCGCACGCCCGCACGCCCGCCGCACCGCCCCCGCTCACCGGCCGACCCCCACCCGTCCGTGTCGCGCCCCCTCCCCGCGGCCGCCGTCTGGCGTAGCGTCGGGGCAGCAGCGTCTGCCGAGAGGGAGCGAAGCGCCGTGAAGAAGTTGATCAACACCCCGGAGAGCGTCCTGGAGGACGCCCTGGCCGGAGTCGCCGCCGCCCACCCCGAGTTGGCGGTGGACATCCCCAACCGGGTGATCACCCGCGCCGTCCGCCCCGGCGCCCCCAAGGTGGCCCTGGTCTCCGGCGGCGGCTCCGGCCACGAGCCGCTGCACGGCGGGTTCGTCGGCCCCGGCATGCTGGACGCCGCCTGCCCCGGCGAGGTGTTCACCTCCCCCGTGCCGGACCAGGTGCTGACCGCCGCCCGGGCCGTCGACTCGGGTGCGGGCGTGGTCTTCGTCGTGAAGAACTACACCGGCGACGTGATGAACTTCGAGCTGGCCGCCGAACTCGCCGCCGAGGAGGGCATCGAGGTCCGCACCGTCCTGGTGGACGACGACGTGGCGGTCGAGGACTCCACCTACACGGCCGGTCGCCGCGGCACGGGCGCCACCGTGATCGTCGAGAAGCTCACCGGCGCCCTCGCCGAACGCGGCGCCCCGCTGGACGAGGTGGCCGCCCTCGGTGAGCGCGTCAACGGGGCGTCCCGCTCGTTCGCCGTCGCGCTGACCGCCGCGACCGTCCCGGCGGCCGGGAAGCCGGGCTTCGACCTGCCCGAGGACGAGATCGAGGTCGGCGTCGGGATCCACGGCGAACCGGGCCGGCGCCGCGAGAAGCTCCGCCCGGCGCGCGCACTGGCGGCGGAGGTGGTGGACACCGTGCTGGCCGGGCACCGACTGTCGGCCGGCGACGAGGTGATCGCCCTGGTGAACGGCCTCGGGGGCACGCCGCTGCTGGAGCTGTACATCGTGTTCGGCGAGGTGAGTGCCCGGCTGGCCGAGCAGGGCATCACGATCGCCCGGAGCCTGGTCGGCAACTACATCACCAGCCTGGACATGGCGGGCTTCTCGCTCACCCTGACCCGGGCCGACGCCGGGCTGCTGGAGCTGTGGGACGCACCGGTGTCCACCCCCGCCCTCAAGCACGCCTGACCGGCCGCACCCCGCCGGACCGCTCGACCGACCCGACCGGACCCGACCGGACGCACCCGGACCCGGACCCGGACCCTGCCCGGACAGGAGGAGACCCCCGATGCCCCCGACCGAGTTCGACTCCGCCCTCGCCACGGCCTGGCTGCGCACGGTGGCCGCCGCCGTGGAGAAGCAGCGCGAGCAGCTGACCGAGCTGGACTCGGCGATCGGCGACGGCGACCACGGCAGCAATCTGCACCGCGGCTTCACCGCCGTCCTGGACGCCCTGGACGGTCCCGCCCCGGCCGGCGCAGCCGCGGAGGCCGGCCCCGCCGGACCCGGTGCGACGCTGACCAGGGCCGGCACCACCCTGATCTCCAAGGTCGGCGGCGCGTCCGGCCCGCTGTACGGTAAGGCGTTCCGCGCGATCGGCGCCGCCCTGCCCGGACCGGCCGCGGACCCGGCGGCCCTCGGCGAAGCGCTGGCCGCCGGGCTGGCGGCGATCCGGGCGCTCGGCCGGGCCGAACCCGGCGACAAGACGATGGTGGACGCCTGGACCCCGGCGGTCGCCGCCTGGCAGACGGCCGCCGCCGCGGGCGGGGGCCTCCGGCAGGCCGCCGCGAGCGCCGCCGACGCCGCCGAGCAGGGCATGCGCGACACCGTCCCGCTGGAGGCCCGCAAGGGCCGCGCCTCCTACCTGGGCCCGCGCAGTGTGGGCCACCAGGATCCGGGCGCGACCTCCTCCGCCCTGGTCTTCCGCGCGCTCGCCGAGGTGACGGCGGCCGGCTGACCGCGGCGCTCCGACCCGCGGCGGGCCGGAGCGCACCGGCGGAGCCGCAGCGCGTCCCGCTACCCCCCGTCCGTCCGGCAGACCAATAGGAGCAGCGCGTCGTCCTTCAGCGATCCGCCGGTGTGCTCCAGCAGGTCCCCGTAGACCCGGCCGACCGCCGCCTCCAGGTCGGCCGCGGAGCGGCCGGCGCCCCGCACCAGCGGGCCGACGCGTTCCGCGAGCGGGTAGAACTCGCCGCTGCGCCGGTGCTTGGCCTCGATCACGCCGTCCGTGCAGAGCACCAGCACGTCCTCGGCGCCGAACGGCTGCTCCCAGGTGCTCGGCTGGCCGCGGGCGAGCCGGCCCAGCCCCAGCGGCACCCACGGGTCGGGGGCGTCGAGGACGTGCACGCCACCCTCCGGGTCGACCCGGATCGGCGGCACGTGCCCGAACTGCAGCAGCCGGATGACGCCGGGCGCGCGGAACTCGGCGAACAGCGCGGTGGTGAACTCGCCGTCCGGCACGTGCCGCTCGACGCTGGCCTCGACCCGGGCGGCGACCCCGCGCAGCCCGGCCTCGTCGTACGCGGCCTCGCGGAAGGCACCGAGCACGACGGCGGCGGTCTGCACCGCGCCGAGCCCCTTGCCGCGGACGTCCCCGACCAGGGCCCGGGTGCCGTGCGGGGTGTCCAGCACCGAGTACAGGTCGCCGCCGATCCGGGAGGCGTCGGCGGCGGAGACGTACCGCACGGCGAGCCGGAGCGGGCCGACCACCGGGCCGGGCAGCCGCAGGATGGCACGCTGGGCGGCCTCGGCGACCGAGCTGACGGCCGCGAACGCCGCGGCGCGGTGCATCCGGAGCCTGGCCACCCAGGCGGAGAACAGCATCACCACCAGGTAGCTGACCAGCGCGCCGTACAGGAAGCGCTCGTCGTTGAGGGTGTCGACCTCGTCGTAGTGGCTGAGCCCGAGGACAGCGAGCAGCCCGAACGAGCAGACCACCAGCAGTTCCATCGGCTTGAGGGTGAGCGCGGCCACCGAGGGCACCACGGTCATCAGCGGCGCCAGGTAGCGGTCCTTGCCGGAGAGCAGGTCCGCGAGCGCCACCAGCACCATGGCGAGCACCGCCGGGGAGGCCCGCTGCCACCGGGGGAGGTCCTGGAGGTCGGCGGCGAGCAGGGCGCTGCGCCGCCGGTCCGGGGGGAGCCCCGAGGCCTTGGGGGCCACGGGCGACTGGGCGCGGCGGATCAGGAACACATATCGAACATAACGGACGATCAGCACGACCACCCGCCGGGGAGCCACCGGGGGGCGCACCCGCCGCTGCGCTGCCCGGCAGCCTCCCGGCCCGCCCCGAGGGGCCCGGCGATCCGCACCCGCGGGGCCGGAATCCCGGGCGCCCCGCGGCGCGGATTGGGGCGCTGCGTGTCCGGGCGCATACGCTCTGCTGTCGGACGCACCGCGGGACGCCCGGGGGTGTCAGCGATGCGATCCAGAACACATGACCCACCGCCCCAAGGAATACCCCGCAGGGGTATGGTGCTGTCAGAGGCAGAGCAGCCCGGGCGAACGCCCGCGGCCGGAGAGACTTCCCGGAGGCCACCGATGTCCACCACCATGACCTACACCGTGACCGGCATGAGCTGCGGCCACTGCGAGAGCTCGGTCAGCAAGGAGCTCTCCACCCTGGCCGGGGTGACCGAGGTGGCCGCCGACGCCAAGGCCGGCACGGTCACGGTCTCCTCCGCCGCCCCGCTGGACGAGGAGGCCGTCCGCGCCGCCGTCGACGAGGCCGGCTACGAGCTGGTCGGCCGCTCCGCCTGAGCCCGAGCCGAGTCCCAGCCGCCCGCGGCGGGGGCCGGGCGACCCCCGGGCCCCCGCCGTCCGCCCTCCCCAAGGAGCTGACCGCATGAGCACCTCCACCCCGGGCGCCGCCGGAGCCGGCGCGGGCTCCCCGGGTACCGGCACGGCCGTGCGCGAGCGCGTCGAGCTGTCGATCGGCGGGATGACCTGCGCCTCCTGCGCGGCCCGGATCGAGAAGAAGCTCAACCGGATGGACGGCGTCGAGGCGACCGTCAACTACGCCACCGAGAAGGCCCGCGTGGACTTCGCACCGGGCGTGACGGTGGCCGACCTGATCGCGACCGTGGAGCACACCGGCTACACCGCAGAGCTGCCCCCGCCGCCGGCCGCCCCCGAGGCCCCGGCCGCGCCCGCCGAGGCGCTCGTCCCGGACCCGCTGCTCGACCGTCTGCTGATCTCCACGGTGCTCAGCGTGCCGGTCGTGATGCTGTCGATGATCCCGTCGCTGCAGTTCGCCAACTGGCAGTGGCTGGCCTTCGCGCTCACCGGCCCGGTGGTCGTGTACGGCGGCCTGCCGTTCCACCGCGCCGCCTGGACCAACCTCAAGCACGGCGCCGCGACCATGGACACCCTGGTCTCGCTCGGCACCCTGGCGGCCTTCGGCTGGTCGTTCTGGGCGCTGTTCTGGGGCCACGCCGGGATGACCGGCATGCGGCACGAGTTCTCCCTCGCGGTCGGCGGCGGCGAGGCCTCCTCGACCCTGTACCTGGAGACCGCCGCGGCCGTCACGGTGCTGATCCTGCTCGGCCGCTACCTGGAGGCCCGCGCCAAGCGGAAGGCGGGCGTCGCCCTGCACGCCCTGCTCGACCTCGGGGCCAAGGACGTCACCGTGCTCCAGGGCGGCCGGGAGGTCCGGCTGCCGGTGGAGCGGCTCGCGGTCGGGATGCGCTTCGTGGTCCGTCCGGGCGAGAAGATCGCCACCGACGGCGTGGTCGTCGAGGGCGCCTCCGCGGTGGACGCCTCGATGCTGACCGGGGAGTCGGTACCGGTCGAGGTCGCGGTCGGCGACGCCGTCACCGGCGCCACCGTCAACGCGGGCGGCCGGCTGGTCGTCGAGGCCGTCCGGGTCGGCGCGGACACCCGGCTGGCCCGGATGGCCCGCCTGGTCGAGGAGGCGCAGAACGGCAAGGCGGCCGCCCAGCGCCTCGCCGACCGGATCTCCGGGGTCTTCGTGCCGCTGGTCGTGCTGATCGCGCTCGTCACCCTCGTCGGCCGGCTGCTGGCCGACGGGGACCCGACCGGCGCGTTCACCGCCGCCGTCGCCGTCCTGATCATCGCCTGCCCGTGCGCCCTGGGCCTGGCCACCCCGACCGCGCTGATGGTCGGCACCGGCCGCGGCGCCCAGCTGGGCATCCTGATCAAGGGTCCCGAGGTGCTGGAGACCACCCGCCGGGTGGACACCGTCGTCCTCGACAAGACCGGCACCGTCACCACCGGCCGGATGGCCCTGGTCGCGGTGCACACCGCCGACGGGGTCACCGAGCGGGAGGCGCTGCGGCTGGCCGGCGCCCTGGAGCACGCCTCCGAGCACCCCATCGCCGCCGCGGTCGCCGCCGCGGCCACCGAGCGGACGGGCCCGCTGCCCGCCGTCGAGGACTTCCGCAACGCCCCCGGGCTGGGGGTGCGCGGCACCGTGGAGGGCCGTGCCGTGGTCGCCGGGCGGGCCGCCCTGCTGGCCGGGGACGGGCAGCCGCTGCCGTCCGCCCTGGCCGGGGCCGCCCGCGCCGCGGAGGCCGCCGGGCGGACGGCCGTCGCGGTCGGCTGGGACGGCGCGGCCCGGGCCGTCCTGGAGGTCGCCGACACGGTCAAGGACACCAGCGCCGAGGCGGTCGCCCGGCTGCGCGCGCTGGGCCTGCGCCCGGTGCTGCTGACCGGCGACAACCGCGCGGTCGCCGAGGCGGTCGCCGCCGAGGTCGGCATCGCCCCGGCGGACGTGCTCGCCGAGGTGCTGCCCGAGGAGAAGGTGGCCGCGGTACGGCGGCTGCAGGCCGAGGGCCGCTCGGTGGCGATGGTCGGCGACGGGGTCAACGACGCCGCCGCGCTCGCCCAGGCCGACCTCGGGCTGGCCCTGGGCACCGGGACCGACGCCGCGATCGAGGCGGCCGACCTCACCCTGGTGCGCGGCGACCTGCGCTCGGCGGCGGACGCCATCCGGCTCTCCCGCCGGACGCTCGCCACCATCCGGGGCAACCTCTTCTGGGCCTTCGCCTACAACGTGGCGGCGATCCCGCTCGCCGCGGCCGGGCTGCTCAACCCGGTGGTGGCCGGCGCCGCGATGGCCTTCTCCTCGGTCTTCGTGGTCACCAACAGCCTGCGCCTGCGCCGCTTCCGGCCCGCCTGAGCCCGGGTGGCCGGGGACGGACCCGGGACGGCCCGAGGGGCCCGTACGCACCGCGCGTACGGGCCCCTCCCGCGTGCTGCCGCCGGGTCAGCGGCCGAGCAGCTCGCCGCCGTTGCAGTGCAGGATCTCACCGGTGATGAACCCGGCCTCCGGGGAGGCCAGGAAGTACACGGCGGCCGCCACCTCGCCGGTCTCGCCGATCCGTCCGAGCAGGGTCCGGGAGGCCCGGCGGGCCACCTCGGCGTCGTCCAGGCGCGGGCCGAAGAACTCGGTGCCGGCCACCGTCCCGGGCGCCACGATGTTGGCGGTGATGCCGGAGGCGCCGAGCTGGGCCGCCAGGAAGTGGTTCCAGGCGTGCAGCGAGGCCTTGGCCGCACCGAACGACCCGGCCCCGCGCAGGGCGGCGATGGAACTGATCGTCACGACCCGGCCGGAGCCCGGGGTGAGCCGGTCCCGGATGGACTCGGTCAGCATCACCACGGTCAGCACGTTGCGCTCGAAGTCGCCGCGCCAGCGTGCCAGCAGGGCGTGCGGCCCGGCCCCGATCACGGTCTCGCGGCTGCCCGCGTTGTTCACCAGCACGTCGATCCGCTCGGGCAGCACGGCGAGCGCCGCCTCCACCGCGTCCGGGTCGGCGAGGTCGCAGACCAGCGGCCGGACGTTCGGTCCGAGGTCGGCGGCGGCCCGTTCGAGGACCGCCCGGCGGCGGCCGACGATCACGACCTGCTCGCCCGCCTCGGCGAACCGCCGCGCGACCTCGTACCCGATCCCCGTGCCACCACCGGTGACGACGACGTTCCTGGCCATCTGCGCACTCCCTCCCCAGCCCTGCCGCCACGCCGCGGAAGTGCGGGGCGGTCCGTACCGGAATGCCACGATTCCTATCACGCTCGGTTGCCACGGCTGCGGGGAGGGTGACGTCGGCCGCGCTGCAAGGTGTGATATGGGGCCGCAGCGGCCCGCACACGGAGCGTGGCGAGAGGCAGCTCACACCCCCCGGGCGTAACTTCTCGCACGCTGATACGTCTTAGGTTGGTAGTGCGGCAGTTTTCGGTGCGCGGTGGCGAGTGAACGGCTTTCACGCCACCGCGCAGCGCCACTGCCGCCGACGGGGCTCCGGCGGGCCCCGGGTCGGCCGCCCCTGTTTCCGGCGGCCTTCGCGCACGACACCGGGGTGTGGTGGCGGGTCGGAACGCTTTGAGCGGCCGTTCCGGACCGCAGCCGACCCCGGAGTCGTGCGCCGCGAGGACGGCGCCCCCGGCGGAGCGCGCGCCCTCGGGCATGCAGAAGGGCCCGGCCGCATCGTGCGGCCGGGCCCTTTGACCTGCGGTCCTGTGACGGGCGCTGCGTCACAGCCCCCGACGGGTCAGCGGTCGCCCAGGGCGACGTAGTCGCGGATCTCGGTGCCCGTGTAGATCTGGCGCGGGCGGCCGATGCGGCTGGTCGGGTCGTTGATCATCTCGTGCCAGTGGGCGATCCAGCCGGGCAGCCGGCCGAGCGCGAACAGCACGGTGAACATGCTGGTCGGGAAGCCCATCGCGCGGTAGATCAGACCGGTGTAGAAGTCCACATTCGGGTAGAGCTTGCGCGAGACGAAGAAGTCGTCCTTGAGCGCGTGCTCCTCCAGCTTGAGCGCGATGTCGAGCAGCTCGTCGGACTTGCCGAGCTGGCCGAGCACCTCGTGCGCGAGCAGCTTGACCTGCGCGGCCCGCGGGTCGAACGCCTTGTAGACGCGGTGGCCGAAGCCCATCAGCTTGACGCCGGCCTCGCGGTTCTTGACCTTCGTGATGAAGGCGTCGACGTCGCCGCCGTCCTTCTGGATGCTCTCCAGCATCTCCAGCACGGCCTGGTTGGCGCCGCCGTGCAGCGGGCCCCAGAGCGCCGAGATGCCGGCCGAGATGGACGCGAAGAGGTTGGCGTGGCTGGAGCCCACCAGGCGGACCGTCGAGGTCGAGCAGTTCTGCTCGTGGTCGGCGTGCAGGATCAGCAGCTTGTCCAGCGCGTTGACGACGACCGGGTTGATCTCGTAGTCCTCCGCGGGGACGGCGAACGTCATCCGCAGCAGGTTCTCGACGTAGCTCAGGTCGTTGCGCGGGTAGACGAAGGGCTGGCCCATCGCCTTCTTGTACGCGTACGCCGCGATGGTCGGGAGCTTGGCCAGCAGGCGGACCGTCGACAGGTGGCGCTGGGCGGCGTCGAACGGGTTGTGGCTCTCCGGGTAGAAGGTGGAGAGCGCGCCGACCACGGAGGACAGCATCGCCATCGGGTGGGCGTCCCGGGGGAAGCCCTGGAAGAACCGCTTCACGTCCTCGTGCAGCAGGGTGTGCTGGGTGATCTCGGTGCTGAACTCCGCCAGCTGGTCGGCCGTCGGCAGCTCACCGTTGATCAGGAGGTACGCGGTCTCGATGAAGCCGCCCTTGTCGGCGAGCTGCTCGATCGGGTAGCCGCGGTACCGCAGGATGCCGTTGTCGCCGTCCACGAAGGTGATCGCGGACTTGTAGGCGGCGGTGTTGCCGAAGCCGTTGTCCAGGGTGACCAGGCCGGTCTGCGGGAGCAGCTTCGAGATGTCGAAGCCGGCGTTGCCCGCAGTGCTCTCGACGACGGGGTACTCGTACTCGCCGTCCTGGTACCGCAGTACTACCGAGTTGTCGCTCACGTCTTCCTCACCGACGAAATGAATCCTCTTCCAAGGTGCCCTGACTGTCTCTACCATCCCCCATCCGGAGGACAGCCGCGCACCCGGGGTGGCCCGAAAGAGCCCGCCCCTACAAATCCTGCCGCCGCGGCCGGTGCGAACCGGACAAGATCGGCATCATCCTAGGCTCTGCCCTAAATCTCTTCACGTCAAGAGAACCTTAGAGGCAACCATCCCGTTGGAGAATCATCCAGTAGCCAGCCGGTGGTCCAGTGCGGCATGCCTCCGACCTGCGCTGACGGCCCGAACGGCCTGTGCTATCGCCTTCCGTGACCCCACCAGCACAACCAGTTTCCGCGCCCTGGTCACAGCCGTGTAGAGCAGGTTCCGCTGGAGCATCGTCCAAGCGCTCGTCGTGACCGGAATCACCACCACGGGGTACTCGCTGCCCTGCGACCGGTGGATCGTCACCGCGTATGCGTGCGCCAGCTCGTCCAGCTCGTCGAAGTCGTACGGGACCTCCTCGTCCTCGTCGGTGACCACCGTCAGCCGCTGGTCGTCCACGCTCAGCGAGGTCACCACCCCCACTGTGCCGTTGAAGACGCCGTTGCGCCCCTTGTCGTAGTTGTTCCGGATCTGGGTCACCTTGTCCCCCACCCGGAACGTCCGGCCGCCGAACCGCTTCTCCGCCGCCCCCTCCCGGGCCGGCGTCACCGCCGCCTGCAGCAGCGTGTTCAGGTTCCCCGCCCCCGCCGGACCCCGGTGCATCGGCGCCAGGACCTGCACGTCCCGGCGCGGGTCGAAGCCGAACCGCTGCGGGATCCGCCGCGCCACCACGTCCACCGTCAGCCCCGCCGCCCGCTCGGCGTCGTCCTCCACGAACAGGAAGAAGTCCGACAGGCCCTCCGTCAGCGGCGGCAGCCCCTCGTTGATCCGGTGCGCGTTCACCACCACGCCCGACTGCTGCGCCTGCCGGAAGATCCGGGTCAGCCGCACCGAGGGGATCGGCCCGGACTCCGCCAACAGGTCCCGCAGCACCTCCCCGGCACCCACCGACGGCAGCTGGTCCACGTCCCCCACGAACAGCAGGTGCGCCCCCGGCGCCACCGCCTTCACCAGCTTGTTCGCCAGGATCAGGTCCAGCATCGACGCCTCGTCGACCACCACCAGGTCCGCGTCCAGCGGACGGTCCCGGTCGTACGCCGCGTCCCCGCCCGGCTTCAGCTCCAGCAGCCGGTGGACCGTCGACGCCTCCGCCCCCGTCAGCTCCGACAGCCGCTTCGCCGCCCGGCCGGTCGGCGCGGCCAGCACCACCTTCGCCCGCTTCGCCAGCGCCAGCGTCACGATCGACTTCACCGTGAACGACTTGCCGCAGCCCGGACCCCCCGTCAGCACCGCCACCTTCTCGGTCAGCGCCAACCGGACCGCCTGCTCCTGCTCCGGCGCCAGCTCGGCCCCCGTCCGCTTCGCCAGCCAGCCCAGCGCCGCCGCCCAGTCCACCCCACCGAACCCCGGCATCCGGTCCTGGTCCGAACGCAGCAGCCGCAGCAGCTGGTTCGAGAGCGAGACCTCCGCCCGGTGGAACGGCACCAGGTACACCGCGGTGATCGGCTCCCCGCCCTCCCCCGGCAGTTGCTCGCGCACCACGCCCTCGCCCGCCACCAGCTCCGCCAGGCAGTCGATCACCAGCCCCACGTCCACCTGCAGCAGCTTCACCCCGTCCGCGATCAGCCGCTCCTCCGGCAGGTAGCAGTGGCCCTGGTCGCTGCTCTGCGACAGCGCGTACTGCAGCCCCGCCTTCACCCGCTCCGGGCTGTCGTGCGGGATCCCCACCGCCTGCGCGATCCGGTCCGCCGTCAGGAAGCCGATGCCCCACACGTCGGATGCCAGCCGGTACGGCTCGTTCTTCACCACCCCGATCGAGCCGTCTCCGTACTGCTTGTAGATCCGCACCGCCAGCGAGGTCGACACCCCGACCCCCTGCAGGAAGACCATCACCTCCTTGATGGACTTCTGCTCCTCCCAGGCCGCCGCGATCTTCCTGGTCCGCTTCGGCCCCAGCCCCGGCACCTCGATCAGTCGGCCCGGCTCGTTCTCGATCACCTCCAGGGTGTCCACCCCGAAGCGCTCCACGATCCGCTCGGCGAACCGCGGCCCGATGCCCTTGATCAGCCCCGACCCCAGGTACCGCTGGATGCCCTGCACGGTCGCCGGCAGCACCGTGGTGTAGTTCTCCACCACGAACTGCCGCCCGTACTGCGGATGCGAGCCCCAGCGCCCGAACAGCCGCAGCGACTCGCCCGGCTGGGCCCCCAGCAGCGCCCCCACCACCGTCAGCAGGTCGTTGCCGCCGCGCCCGGTGTCGACCTTGGCCACCGTGTAGCCGGTGTCCTCGTTCGCGTAGGTGATCCGCTCCAGTACGCCGTCGACCTGGGCGAGCTGCCGCGGCAGGCCCTCCTGCCCCGCCTGCGTCTGCCTGGCCATGGGATCCCCTCTGCCACTCGGGTGACCGTTCGCTACGCACCGTACCGCCTGGGTGGGACAGCCGCGGTCGGCCCGGACGGCCCGCAGCCCCGCCCGGCGACCCCCGGGCGCGGTGCAGGGGCCGACGGGGGCCGTAAGGCCTTCGAGGGGCGCCCCCGGGCCTCCTAGGCTGTGATCATGACCGATCTGACGATCCGACCGGCGACCGCCGAGGACCTGCCCGCCATCGTGGCCATGCTCGCCGACGACCCGCTCGGCGCCACCCGCGAGAACCCCGACGACCTCACCCCGTACCGCGCCGCCCACGCCCGCATCGCCGCGGACCCCAACCAGCACCTGGTCGTCGCCGAACGCGCCGGCCGAACGGTCGGCACCCTGCAGCTGACCGTCGTCCCCGGCCTCTCCCGGCAGGGCGCCACCCGCACGCTGATCGAGGCCGTCCGCATCCACGCCGACGAGCGCGGCGATGGACTCGGCACCGAACTGATCGAGTGGGCCGTCGCCCACTCCCGCGAGCTCCGCGCCGACCTGGTCCAGCTGACCTCCGACGCCACCCGGACCGACGCCCACCGCTTCTACGAGCGACTCGGCTTCGTCGGCTCGCACCTGGGCTTCAAGCTGAAGCTCTGACGGGTGCTCCACCCCCGGAATCGGGCCCGGTGCCCGGCGCGGCACGCCGCCGGGC
>NZ_JBSGXP010000123.1:0-26202 GCF_053610105.1 Kitasatospora sp. NPDC054939
GTCCCGGGGCCGGACCCGGGACCGTTCCGGCCGTCGCCCGAAGCGGTGCCGGACGGATCCGGCCCGACGGCCCCGGCCGCACCCGGCACCGCCGACCCGCCCGCGGCGCGGGCGGTCGACCGACCCCCGCCGCGGCTGGGGCGGACCACCACGAGCGGCCTCGGCCGCTACGGGGAGCAGGTGGCCGCACGCCGGCTCGCCGAGGACGGGCTGCGCATCCTCGACCGCAACTGGAGGTGTGCGGACGGCGAGCTCGACATCGTCGCCCTCGACGGCGACACCCTCGCGGTCTGTGAGGTGAAGACCCGCTCCGAACGGGGATTCCAGCAGCCCAGCGAAGCCATCGACAAGACCAAGGCCGAGCGGCTGCACCGGCTCGCCGAGCGGTGGATGGCCGAGCGCTGGGGCCACCACTTCGCCCGGCTCGCCGCCGGAGTCGCCGAGGCCGATCCCGCGGACATCGACGCCGACTCGGCTTGGAGCCCGCCGGTCCCGCCCGGCGGGGTCCGGATCGACCTGGTGGCCGTGATCAACCGCACCCGCGGAGCCGCCTCGGTGGATCACCTGCGGGGGGTGATCTGAGATGGCCTTCGCCCGCACCTGCTCGGTCGCCCTGGTCGGGGTCGACGGGGTGATCGTCGAGGTCCAGGCGGACCTCGAACCCGGCGTGGCCGCCTTCACCCTGGTGGGCCTGCCCGACAAGGCGCTCTCCGAGGCCCGTGACCGCGTGCGCGCCGCCGTGGTCAACAGCGGGGAGACCTGGCCGCAGCGCAAGCTGACCGTCGGGCTGAGCCCGGCGTCCGTGCCCAAGAGCGGCAGCGGCTTCGACCTCGCGGTCGCCTGTGCCGTCCTGGCCGCCGCCGAGCGCCTCGAACCGTCCTCGATCGCCGAACTGCTGATCATCGGAGAGCTGGGCCTGGACGGCAGGGTCCGCCCGGTCCGCGGTGTGCTCCCCTCGGTGCTCGCGGCGGCGGACGCCGGCTACAAGCAGGTCGTGGTGGCCGAGCAGACCGCCGCCGAGGCGGCGCTCGTCCCCGGGGTGTCCGTCATCGGCGTCCGCAGTCTCCGCCAACTGGTCGCCGCGCTGACCGGAGCCCCGGAACCCGAGGAACCGCCCGACCGCCACGAGGGCCGACCCGACCCCATGATGGCCGGGCTGCTCCTGCCGTGCGCCGGAGTCCGCAGCCTGGCCGACGACGACGCGGTCAGGGTCGACATGGCGGACGTCGCGGGCCAGTACGAGGCCCGACGGGCCCTGGAGATCGCCGCAGCCGGCGGCCACCACCTCTACCTGAAGGGCCCGCCGGGTGCCGGAAAGACAATGCTCGCGGAACGGCTGCCCACCCTCCTTCCGCCGCTCACGCAGAAGGAGGCCCTGGAGGTCACCGCCGTCCACTCGGTGGCCGGACTGCTCCCGGCCGGACGCCCGCTGATCGACAGGCCGCCGTACTGCGCCCCGCACCACTCCACGACCATGCCCGCCATCGTCGGGGGTGGCAGCGGACTGCCGAGACCCGGCGCGGTGTCGCTGGCGCACCGCGGCGTGCTGTTCCTGGACGAGGCACCGGAGTTCCCGGTCCGGGTGCTCGACGCCCTGCGCCAACCGCTGGAGGCGGGCGAGGTGGTGATCGCCCGATCGGCCGGCTCGCTGCGGCTGCCCGCCCGCTTCCTGCTCTGCCTGGCCGCCAACCCGTGCCCCTGCGGGCGCTACTCGCGGCGCGGCGAGGGGTGCGAGTGCACCCCGACGATGGTGAGCAGGTATCAGGGGCGTCTCTCCGGGCCCTTGCTGGACCGGGTCGACCTCCAGGTACAGGTCGCACCGGTGACCCGGGTCGAGCTGATGGAGCGCGACACCAGCGCGGAATCCACCGCGACCATCGCGACCAGGGTGCGGGAGGCCCGCGAGCGAGCAGCGGCCCGCCTGGCCCACACACCGTGGCGGACCAACGCCGAAGTGCCGGGCCACGAACTCCGCACCCGCTGGCAGCTCGCGTCCGGCGCCCTCACCGAAGCGGCGGGCCAGCTGGAGCGGGGGCTGCTCACCGCACGCGGTCTCGACCGGGTCCTCCGGGTCGCCTGGACGGTGGCCGACCTTGCCGGCCGGGACCGCCCCGACCAACGGGACGTGCGCACCGCGCTCGTCCTGCGCACCGGCGTCGAACAGGGACTGCCGATGACCGACCGCACCTTCCGCCCCGCCCGGACCGGACCACGCTCCCGCCCAGCGGACGCCCGACAGCCGAACGGCCACGTCCCGGACGACCCGAACGACCGCGACGTGGGCACCCACGACCGTGACGCCCACGACCGTGACGCCCACGACGGGGACGCACACGACCTGGACGGGCGCGGGGCCCGGCGCACCCGGACCTCCGCCGACGGTCGCGCTGCCACCGCCGACCGAGCCGGTACTGCGGCACCCGGCACGCCGCGGAGCAGGAAGCCCACACGAAGGGGAGCCCCGACATGACCCGGACCGCGAACCACCCGCCGGAGGCCGACGCCCACCCGACGGACCTCGCCGCGGAGATGCTCGCCACCGTACGCCTCGGCGCAGAGCCCGAACGCTGCGCCCGAGCGGCCCTGACCAGGCTGGCCGAACCCGGCGACGCGGTCGTCGGCCGCTGGCTGAACCAGCTCGACGCCGTCACCCTCCTCCAGACGATCAGGGACGGCGGGGTGCCCGACCACCCCGAGCTCGACGAGAGCCGACTCGCGAGCTACCGACGGCGACTCGCCGGGGTGGACCCCAGAACAGACCTGGAACGGGTACGTGCCCGTGGTGGCCGCTTCATCATTCCGGGCGACAGCGAGTGGCCGACCCAGCTCGACGACCTGGGCGACGGCCGCCCCATCGGACTCTGGGTCCTCGGCCCCGGTTCGCTGCGACTGCTCGCCCTCCGCTCGGTGGCCCTCGTCGGCTCCCGCGCCTGCACCTCCTACGGCGCCCACACCGCCGGCGAGCTGGCCGCACAGCTCGCCGAACGCGGCTGGGTCGTGGTCTCCGGAGCCGCGTACGGGATCGACGCCGCAGCCCATCGCGGCGCCCTCGCCGTCGGCGGGATGACCGTCGCGGTGCTCGCCTGTGGAGTGGACGTCGCCTACCCGCAGGGCAACGCCCAACTCATCCGCAGGATCGGTGAACAGGGCCTTCTACTGAGCGAACTTCCGCCCGGGGAGCACCCGAACCGCTTCCGGTTCGTGCTCCGCAACCGGGTCATCGCAGCCCTGACCCGCGGCACGGTGGTGGTCGAGGCGGCGCTGCGCAGCGGCGCACTCAGTACCGCCAGACGCGCCCGCGACCTCAACCGGCACACGATGGGCGTGCCCGGGCCCGTCACCTCGGAACTCTCGGCCGGGGTGCACGCGCTGCTCCGCAGCGGCGCGGCGACGCTGGTCACCGACGCGGCGGACGTGGGCGAGCTGATCGGTTCGATCGGCGACGACCTTGCGCCGGAGCGCTCCGGGCCGGTGCTTCCCCGGGACCTGCTGGAGCCGGCCGCGGCACGGGTGCTGGAGGCCGTACCCGCGACACCGGAGGGCGCCCCCGTGGAACGCCTGGCACGGGTGTCCGGCCTTGCGCCGGACGAAGTGCTCCAACGGCTGTACGAGTTGGGGTCGCTCGGATTCGTGGAGCGGCACGGCGCCCATTGGCGGCTTGTACGGAACGGGAGGAGCACCTGATTCCGGCGCAAGGCCGGGGTGCCTACGGAGTGTCAGCAACTGCCGGTTCTGCCGACGGGCTCGGCAGCGGCGTGCGGAGTGGCTCAGCAGCGGATTGGCGGCAACCGGCGACACGCGTAACGGGTGGCGGCGACGCCACCGGATCGGGGGACGACTGAGTGGCGGTAGCACTGTGCAGCGACTTGGTCACGCTACGCTCGCCATGCCTTCCCTATCAGCACATGACTCGGCAGAACGGCGCAGACCAACGCATGCCCACACACATTCCCGGACACAGAGTGACCGGTGGCGGTCGGTCCTCGGGAGGGCCGAGGACCGAGCGGCGCCCCGTGGCCGAGTTCCCGCCCAGGGGGACGGGGGCAATGGGGAACCTGGCGCGGCAGGGGGGCCGCCCGACACCCGAAGCCGCACCCGGCCGGCCCGCCGACCCGTCGACGGTCGGCCAGGCCGTGGCGGACCCGACGACGGTGGATCCGGTGGCGCCGGGCCCGGCAGCCGAGCGGGTGGTCGACGGCGCGCCCGGCACGGCGACGGCAGCCGCCGGAGCGGACGGGAGGGTGCGCGCCGCCGAGGAGGGACCGGCTTCGACCGGTGCACGCGGTGCGACCGGCGAGGCCGTGCCCGCTCTCGTCCTTCCGGCCGCTGCGCCGGCGGTGAGCGGTGATGCGGCGCGGTGTGACTCCGCACCGCCCACCACAGCTACTGGGACCGGCGAGGCTACTTGGCACGGTCCGACGACCGCGGTTCCGACCGTCCTCGTCACCGGCCTCGCCGCAACTGCCCCGGCGCCCGGCCGGGTGAGGTCGGGCCCACTGCAGGGGCGGCCGGCCTCGACCCCGTACGCGAACCCCAACCCGAGCACCGACCTGCCCCGAAGCCCGGTTGCGCCCCCGCCCGTGACTCCGGCCGTGACTCCGGCCGTGACTCCGGCCGTGGCTCCGCCTCCGACTCCGCCCCCGGCCTCGACCCCGGCCCCGCAGGGGAGTCCGAGCTCGGTGCCAGGGGCCCCCGGCAGGGCCGAGCCCCCCGGTCGGCGTGGCACGGCCAGTCCGGAGCGGACGGCACTGGAGGCGCTCTGGCGCTCGTACAAGGAGAGCGGGGACCAGCGGCTGCGAGAGCAGCTGATCCTGCACTACTCACCCCTCGTCAAGTACGTGGCGGGACGGGTGGGGGTGGGTCTGCCGTCCAACGTGGAGCAGGCGGACTTCGTGTCCTCCGGCGTCTTCGGACTGATCGACGCGATCGAGAAGTTCGACATCGACCGGGCCATCAAGTTCGAGACCTACGCGATCAGTCGCATCCGCGGCGCGATCATCGACGAACTCCGGGCGCTGGACTGGATCCCGCGGTCGGTGCGGCAGAAGGCCAAGGCGGTCGAGCGGACGTACGCGACGTTGGAGGCCCGACTGCGGCGGACGCCCAACGAGCCGGAGGTCGCCGCCGAGATGGGCATCGCGATCGAGGACCTCCACGCGATCTTCAGTCAGTTGTCGCTCGCCAACGTGGTGGCGCTCGACGAGTTGCTGCACCCGGTCGGGGAGGGTGGCGATCGGCCGAGCCTCGTCGACACGCTTGAGGACCACGGGGCGGACAACCCGGTGGAGGTCGCCGAGGACCGCGAGCTGCGCCGGCTGCTCGCACAGGCGATCAACACGCTCCCCGAGCGGGAGAAGACGGTGGTGACGCTCTACTACTACGAGGGCCTGACGCTCGCCGAGATCGGACAGGTGCTCGGGGTGACGGAGAGCAGGGTCAGCCAGATCCACACCAAGTCGGTGCTGCAACTGAGGGCGAAGCTCTCGGACATCCGTTAGCGCTGCCGACAGGGGCCGGACAGCGACGGGCACCCGACAGCCGGCTGCGGACTACGACAGCCGAATGCCGAATGCCGAATGCCGACAGCCGACTGCCGACTGCGGACGACGAACAGCACCGGACGAGCCGACGGGCGGCAGGCGATCACGTGGAGGAAGACATGCCGGGAGCTGCCGGGAGGCCGTGCGGAGGATGGCCCGGTCCCCGTCGAGTGCGCGGCGGCGTACCGGCGCGCTGTATGGCTCCGTACAGTGGTGCCGTGCCGAAGATTCGAGCAGCCACTCTGGCCGAGCATCGTCTGCTGCAGCGGGCAGCCCTCCTCGATGCTGCCCGCAGTCTTCTTGCCGAGGGAGGCATGGAGGCCCTGACCTTCCCTGCGCTTGCGGCGCGTACGGGGCTGGCGCGCTCCTCGGTGTACGAGTACTTCCGTTCCCGTGCGGCGGTGGTGGAGGCGCTCTGCGAGGTCGACTTCCCGCTCTGGGCGGCCGAGATCGAAGCCGGTATGGAGAGCTGTGACACCGCGGCCGGGCGGATCGAGGCGTACGTCCGGGGGCAGCTGGCCCTCGCGGGCGATCCGCGCCACCGGGCGGTGGCCGCGATTTCGGCGTTGGAACTCGACGAGGCCGCCCGTGAGCGCATCCGGGCCGCGCACGGCAAGCTGATCGGCCTGGTGGTCCAGGCGCTGGAGGACTTCGGGCACGCCCAGCCGAGGCTCGGGGCGGCTCTGCTTCAGGGCATCGTGGAGGCTGCGGTGCGTCGGGCCGAGCAGGTCGCCGCCGCGGGCAGTAGGGCCGAGACGGCGGAGGCCATCGCGGACGCGGCGGTCGCCCTCGCCCTGCACGGGCTCGGCGGTGCCGGGCGGGCGGACGCCGAAGGCGCCTGAGACGGACCGGGTCCGTCCCGCGCGTCGGGCAGCCCGTTCAGTGCCCCGTCCCGAGTGGCAGCAGTCGGGGCGAGCCCGCGCCGAGGAGTGCCAGCGGATCGAGGTAGCGGTCGCCGCGCCGTAGTCCCCAGTGGAGACAGCTCCCGCCGCAGTGCCCCGACACCGACCCGGCCGACTCCGACCCCTCCGACCCTTCCGACTCCTCCGACTCCTCCGACCCCGTCGATCCTGCCGACACCGACACCGACACCGGCCCCGTGGCTCCCGACCCTGCTGCCAGGTGCCCAATGGTCTGGCCGGCCGAGACCTGGGTCCCCACGGCGGCCGAACCGGTGACCGGCAGGTAGGTGGTCCGCAGCGGGGGAGTACCGGAGTCGGGGTGCGTCACGGTGACCACCGGCCGACCGGCCACCGGGCCCGAGAAAGTGATCACTCCTGGGGCGGCAGCCCGAACCTCGGCGCCGGGTGTGGCGGACAGGTCGACGCCTCTATGACCCGCGGACCAGGGTGTCGCCGGAGCTTCGAAGCGCCGCAGCAGTGCGACGGGTCCGCGCACAGGCCAGGCACGGTCCCCGCTCGTTACGGCAGTAGCGGCAGTAGCGGCAGTAGCGGCAGTAGCGGCAACAGCGGCGGTGGCGGCAGCACCCGCGGCGGCCTCCGACGGAACGGCCGTTGCACCCGCCGGAGCACCTGGCAGCGCCACCGCGCAGAGAAGCACCACCGGCAGCAGGCGCACGAGCAGCCGCAGGAGCATTCGTACGAGCAGCGGTGCGAGCCGCCGCACGAGCACCCGTGCAGCCGGCCGACCGGCCATCCGCAACGGCCCCGGCCGTAGTGGTTGCCGCCGGGCAGGTGAATCCAGGGAGCGGGCGTTCATGCGGACGAGGCTGCCCGCAGCACCCGCGTCGCACCAGCAGCTTTCCCGTCCCTGGGGAGAACCCGGGCCTGTGGACAACGGCTGTCGCCCGAACGAGTGGCCGCCCTCGTCGCCGAGCCCCCACCGCCCTCCACTCCCGCCGAGCGCCCGCCACCCCCACCGTCCCCCACCCCGCCGCCCCCCACCCACCCCGTCCTTCGCCGCTTCGCCACCCGTCCTCCCCCGTCCGCCCCCTTGCGAAGTCGCTCGCCGCATGGTGCTTCCCGTACACTTCACACGCGACCCGGTCCGCCGGGTCGACTTCGCACGCCCCGCCACCGGTGGAGGTTGCGGCTCCGCCGCCGCCACTGCCAGGTGCGAGTGCCGCTCGGTCCGCCGAGCCCGACCGGTCACGGGTCCTCGGATCCGCTGCCAGAACGGGCCGAGGCGGCTCGGCACGTTCGGGGCGTCAGGCGTGGCTGTCACCTGGCTGCCACGGACAAAACCGAGCCTGACCCGGCCATGTCCGGTCGCCGGACCGGGGCGCGCCCAGTGCGCACCGCGGCGGCGCCGAGCGGGAGCCGGGCGCAACACCTGAGGAGCACGGCCATGGCCGTCGTCACGATGCGGGAGCTGCTGGAGAGCGGCGTCCACTTCGGTCACCAGACCCGCCGCTGGAACCCGAAGATGAAGCGCTTCATCATCACGGAGCGCAACGGCATCTACATCATCGACCTGCTGCAGTCGCTGAACTACATCGACCGCGCCTTCGAGTTCATCAAGGAGACCGTTGCCCACGGCGGCAGCGTCCTCTTCGTCGGCACGAAGAAGCAGGCCCAGGAGGCCATCGCCGAGCAGGCCACCCGCGTGGGCATGCCCTACGTGAACCAGCGCTGGCTCGGCGGCATGCTGACCAACTTCTCGACCGTCTACAAGCGCCTGCAGCGCCTCAAGGAGCTGGGCGAGCTGGACTTCTCGGATGTGGCCGGCTCCGGCCTCACCAAGAAGGAGCTCCTGGTCCTGCAGCGCGAGCACGACAAGCTGGAGAAGACCCTCGGCGGTATCCGCGACATGCAGCGCGTTCCCAGCGCTGTCTGGATCGTGGACACCAAGAAGGAGCACATCGCGGTCGGCGAGGCCCGGAAGCTCAACATCCCGGTCGTCGCCATCCTCGACACCAACTGCGACCCCGACGAGGTCGACTACAAGATCCCGGGCAACGACGACGCGATCCGCTCCGTCACCCTGCTGACCCGTGTGATCGCCGACGCCGTCGCCGAGGGCCTCAAGTCCCGCGCGGGTGTCGCCAAGGGCGACGTCAAGGCCGAGCCGGGCGCCGACCAGCCGCTGGCCGACTGGGAGAAGGACCTCCTGGAGGGCGAGAAGAAGGCCGAGGAGGCCCCCGCCGCTGACGCCGCTGCCGAGGCCCCCGCCGCTGACGCCGCTGCCGAGGCCCCCGCTGCCGACGCCGCCGCCGAGGCTCCGGCCGCCGAGGCCGAGCAGGCCTGACGTACCACGGGTGAGGGGCACCCGCCGGTACGACACCGGTAGGTGCCCCTCTCTCCCGTGCCGGGACCGGCGCACGCCGCCCGCGCGGACCGGTGCCCGATCGGACGAGCGCACGCCCGTCCGGCGGGCCGGGTCCCGCAGGGCCGGCGGACGCCCCCGCCCGGGCGGACAGACCGTGCCGGGACGGCCAGGCCGTCCCCGGGACCGCACGTCCCGTGCCGGGGCCGAACCATCGGCCCCGGCGCAACTCCACGCAGACACGCGAGACGCGAGAAGAGATTCACACCATGGCGAACTTCACCGCCGCGGACGTCAAGAAGCTCCGTGAGCTCACCGGCGCCGGCATGATGGACTGCAAGAAGGCCCTGGACGAGGCCGAGGGCAACGTCGAGAAGGCCGTCGAGCTCCTGCGCATCAAGGGCCAGAAGGGTGTCGCCAAGCGTGAGGGCCGCGACGCCTCCAACGGCGCCGTCGCCGCCCTGATCGCCGACGACAAGAAGTCCGGCGTTCTGGTCGAGCTGAACTGCGAGACCGACTTCGTCGCCAAGGGCGAGAAGTTCGTCGAGGTCGCCGACAAGCTGGCCGCCCACGTCGCCGCCGTCTCCCCGGCCGACCTGGACGCCGCCCTGGCTTCCGAGATCGAGGCCGGCAAGTCCGTCCAGCAGTTCGTGGACGAGGCCAACGCGACCCTGGGCGAGAAGATCGTCTTCCGTCGCTTCGCGCAGTTCGACGGTGACGGCTTCGTGGCCGTCTACCTGCACAAGACCAGCCCCGACCTGCCGCCGGCCGTCGGCGTCCTGGTCGAGCTGGACAAGGAGAACGCCGACGTCGCCAAGGACGTCGCGCAGCACATCGCCGCCTTCGCGCCGAAGTACCTGTCCCGCGAGGACATCCCGGCCGAGGACATCGAGAACGAGCGCCGCGTCGCCGAGGCCACCGCTCGCGAGGAGGGCAAGCCCGAGGCTGCCCTGCCGAAGATCGTCGAGGGTCGCGTCACCGGCTTCGTGAAGGAGAACTCCGTCCTGGAGCAGGCCTTCGCGAAGGACAACAAGAAGACCGTCGCCAAGGTCCTTGAGGAGAACGGCGTCGCCCTCAAGCGCTTCGCCCGCTTCCGCGTCGGCGCCTGAGCCACGTTCCAACGGGCTCCCGGCCCGCTTAGGCTGGGAACCGCCCCCGCCCGCTGACCAGGGCGGGAGGGACGCGCCGAGCGAGCTCCCCAGCGCCATCCGCCCAGGGCGGGCCGCGTCGGCACCATGAACGACGAGGAGGCCATTGCCGTGCAGGACACCGTACCGGTTCCCGCGGCAGTGGCCTCCTCGCGTGTACGCGCAGGACGGGCACCCGCACACCCGCGCCTGTGAACCATGTAGGTGCAGAAGGAGAAGTCCATGCTTCAGGAGACGCAGGAGACCGCGCAGGAACCCCGGGACGGCACGCGCCGCCGGGTGCTGCTGAAGCTGTCCGGTGAGGCCTTCGCCGGGGGCGGCGCACTCGGCGTCGACCCGGACGTCGTGCACGCGATCGCACGCGAGATCGCCACGGTCGTCCGCGCCGGCACCGAGGTCGCGGTGGTCATCGGGGGCGGCAACTTCTTCCGCGGTGCGGAGCTGCAGGTCCGCGGGATGGACCGTGCGCGGTCCGACTACATGGGCATGCTCGGCACCGTCATGAACTGCCTCGCGCTCCAGGACTTCCTGGTCAAGGAGGGCATCGAGACCCGGGTCCAGACCGCCATCACGATGGGCCAGGTCGCGGAGCCGTACCTGCCGCTGCGCGCCGTCCGGCACCTGGAGAAGGGCCGTGTGGTGATCTTCGGCGCCGGTATGGGCATGCCGTACTTCTCCACCGACACCACGGCCGTCCAGCGGGCCCTGGAGATCCACGCCGACGTCCTGCTGATGGGCAAGAACGGGGTGGACGGCGTCTACGACTCCGACCCGCGGACCAACCCGGACGCGGTCAAGTTCGACGCGCTGGAGTACTCCGAGGTCATCGCCCGTGACCTGAAGGTCGCCGACCTCACCGCGATCACGCTGTGCAAGGACAACAACCTGCCGATGCTCGTCTTCGAGCTGCTGGCGGAGGGCAATATCGCGCGCGCGGTGAAGAGTGAGAAGATCGGCACACTCATCAGCCAGGATTCTGTCCGGGCCTGAGCAGCACCAAGCCGTACGGGACGCCGATCCCGGCAGCCGATGCCGTACGGGACAACCGCAGATGAACCGGACAGGGAGCAGACAGTGATCGAAGAGACCCTCCTCGAGGCCGAGGAGAAGATGGAGAAGGCCGTCTCCGTCGCCAAGGACGACCTCGCCGCGATCCGCACCGGTCGCGCGCACCCGGCGATGTTCGCCAAGATCGTCGCCGAGTACTACGGCGCCGTGACGCCGATCAACCAGCTGGCCTCCTTCTCCGTGCCGGAGCCGCGGATGGCGGTCGTCTCGCCGTTCGACAAGACCGCGCTGAAGGCCATCGAGCAGGCGATCCGCGACTCCGACCTGGGCGTCAACCCGACCAACGACGGTTCCATCATCCGCGTGGTGCTCCCCGAGCTCACCGAGGAGCGCCGCCGCGAGTACATCAAGGTCGCCCGCGGCAAGGGCGAGGACGCCAAGGTGTCCATCCGCGCCGTGCGCCGCAAGGCCAAGGACTCGATCGACAAGCTGGTCAAGGACGGCGAGGTCGGCGAGGACGAGGGCCGCCGTGCCGAGAAGGAGCTCGACGACACCACCGCCAAGTACGTGGCGGCCGTCGACGAGCTGCTGAAGCACAAGGAAGCCGAGCTGCTCGAAGTCTGATGAACGACGCCCCTGACGCCCCCGGCTACTGGGGCCCATCCGACCAGCGGTACCGGCCCTACCAGCCCCACCCGGGCGACGGGCCCGGCCCGGCGCACCCGCGGACGGCCATGCCGTACCAGGGTGCGCCGGCCTCGCCGTACCCTCAGCCGGCCGAGCCCTACCGGGCCGCCCCGGCGACCCCGTTCCCGCCGTCGGCGGCGCCGTACCCGCAGGCCGGGGCGGAGCCGTACCCGGGCGGGGCCACCTCGCCGTACCCCGTCGAGCCGGCCGCTGCGGCGGGTGACCCGTCGGGCCGAACGGGTCACTCGCAGCAGCCTCCGGTGTACTGGGGCGGCGACGCGGAGGAGACTCAGGTCATGCCTCCCGTACCGACCACCGGTCCCGGCCCGGAGCCGGCGCCGGACCGCGGCGCCCGGTCGAACCCGCCCGCGGCGGGTCCCGCCGGGGAGCAGCAGCCGGTCCGGGAGGCCGGCCGGTTGAGCGGCCCGTTGTTCCGGGACGAGCAGCCGGGCCACCCGGCACCGGGCCGGCACCCGGCCCCGGCACCCGGCCACGCAGCCCCCGGAGCCCCCGCTCCCGGCGCTGGTGCCCCCGCCGCCCCCGTCGCACCCGTCGCCCCCGCCCCGGTACCCGGCGCGGCGGAGACCGTCGTGCTGCGGGCGATAACCGAGGAGAACCAGCCCCCGCAGGGATTCCCCGGTACGCCGCACGGCGGCCCGCACCCGCAGTACCCGCAGCACCCCCAGAACCACCCGGCCGGGCAGCCCCACCCCGCGCCGCCGTTCCATCCGGGGCAGGAGACTCCCGTGGCCCAGCCCGAGCCGCAGCCGCAGCAGCGCAAGCAGCGCGGTGGTCGCAACCTCCAGGCCGCGATAGGTGTGGGCGTCGGCCTCGGCGCGGTGATCGTCGCCTCCCTGTTCGTGGTGAAGGCGCTCTTCCTCTTCGTCGTGATGGCGGCCGTGGTCGTCGGCGTCTGGGAGCTGTCCAGCCGGCTCTCCGAGCGCAAGGGGATCCGGACGACGCTCGTCCCGCTGATCGCCGGCAGCGTCGCGATGATCTCCACCGGCTACTGGTCGGGGGTCGAGTGGGCGGCGGCGTCCCTGGCCCTGACCGGGCTGGGGGTGATGGTCTGGCGGATGGCCGAGCCGCCGGAGAACTACCTGCGCGACATAACCGCGGGGATCTTCACCGCCTTCTACGTGCCGTTCCTGGCCACCTTCGTCGCGCTGATGCTGTCGGCGGAGGACGGTCCGCAGCGGATCCTGCTCTTCCTGATCGTCACGATCTGCAGCGACACCGGTGCCTACGCGGTGGGCTACAAGTTCGGCAAGCACAAGCTGGCGCCGACGATCAGCCCGGGCAAGACCCGCGAGGGACTGGCCGGCGGCATCGGCCTGTCGATGCTGGCGGGCGCGCTGATCATGGAGTTCGCGATCGACGGCGGCAGCTGGTGGCAGGGCCTGATCCTGGGCGGCTGCGCGGCGGTCACGGCGACCCTGGGCGACCTCGGCGAGTCGATGATCAAGCGCGACCTCGGCATCAAGGACATGGGCACGCTGCTGCCCGGCCACGGCGGCATCATGGACCGGCTGGACTCGCTGCTGCCGACCGCCCCGGTGGTCTGGCTGCTGCTCGCCGCCTTCGTCGGCAGCTGACGCCGCGCCGGACCCACCGCGCGCCACCGAGCCCCGGACGCACCGCCGTCCGGGGCTCGCGCCGTCCCGGGCCGTCCCCGGGCCGTCCCGCGCCTGCCCCGGGGCCGTCCCGCGCCCGCCGGGTCCGGCACACTCGGACCACCCGGCCCACCCGGCCCACCCGGGTCCCGCACGCCCGGGCCGGGGCTCCGCGCTGTCCGGCCACCCCGCGCCGTCTGCGACACTGGTTGAACCATGCCTAAGCCCGGAGAACACTGACGGGTGAGCCAGCAAAGGGCCCTCTACCAGCGGCTTTCCCGCCGGGGGAGGGCCCTCTGCGTGCCTTGGGCCGTCTCTGGGCCGTGCTGAAGGCAGGAAGCGGCAGTTACGGGACGCAGTGACGAGATCTGGGCCAGGATGCTGCTGTGGACACTGGAGTGTGGGTGGGGGCCGCTGCCGGCCTCGTCGGCGCCCTGGTTGGCGTAGCTGGATCGATAGCGACCACGCTGGTCAACCAGCGGTACCAGAGTGCGGAAGCTCGGCGAGCACAGCGCGAACGATTGACGAGAGAGGCCGTCGACGCGCTCTCACACGAGCTTGTCGCCCTCCAGGAGGCAGCCAGAAGCTACCCGGAGGAGGATGCGTCGGAGGACCTCATGCGGCCGTTCCGGGTTGCGGCCATGAAGCACCACAACCGCATCGAGGTGGAACTCATCCGGCTTCCGGACCGAGCGTTGGCAGAACGATTGGGAGACATCCTGTGGGCGAGCAGGATCGCCTTTCAGAGCGGCGAAGGCTCGCACTCTGACCGGCGAGAGGGCGCACTGCGGGTCCCGCACGAGGGGCTGAGTTGCCTGGGCGCCTATCTTCGCGAAGACCCATTGCCGCCCCCGTCGCAGTACACGCAGGCTGTTGCGACACGTCGACAGGCTGACGAAGCCATAGCCCACGGCCAACCTGGTGAGCGCCGGGCAATACGCCCGGCGCGTGGCTGAGGAACGTGCGGAGGCCCCTTCACCGCCAGGTGCAGCTGGTGGTGGGGGCCTCCTCCGCTGCGCTAACGCTTAGGCGGTCGGCTGATCCGGCAGGTACATCTGATCGACTGCCTTACGAGCGCGGTCCTGGCTGTTCGGCATGAGGTGGGCGTACACCCGGAGCGTCAGGGCCGGGTCGGCGTGGCCCAGGTAGTCGCTCACGGCCCGGATGCTCTCGCCAGCGTCGAGCAGCACGGAGGCGTAGAAGTGCCTGAGTGCGTGCATTCCGTGCTCGCGTGCTGAGGCGTAGGGCTCACCCCTGCGGGGCGTGGGGATTAGGCCGGCCGCCGCCAGGGCGGGCTTCCAGTCCTGGAGGTTGAAGTTGCTCCGCCAGACCAACCCATGGGCGGTGTTGCTGAAGAGCAGCGGGAAGGTCACCTTCGGCCCGTCCGGGGTCTTCCAGGGGAGCGTGACCGGCACCGGCTTGAAGGCGTCCATGTGGGCCCGCACGGCGGCGGCCACCGCGTCAGGGAGGGGCACGTCTCGTTCCTTGCCGCACTTCGGCGGGGCGAACACCGCCTTCCCGCGGATCTGCTTCACCTGCCGGAGCACCCGCACGGTGCCGCTCTGGAAGTCCAGGGCGTCACCCTCTGCGAGCCCGATGATCTCGCCCTGCCGAAGCCCGCATCCGGCCCCCAGATCGGCCATGGCCCGGTAGCGCTCGGCCAGTGCCCCGCGCACCGCGAACACCTGCTCAGGCAGCCACGGGACGATGCGGCGGGCTTCAGTGGCCGGCGGGCGGACCGACCTGGCGCCGCAGGGGTTGCGGGCCAACAGCCCGTCGTCCACGGCGGCCGACAGCACGGCCCGCACGTCGGCGTAGATGTTCCGGGCGTACCCGCCGGAGATGGGGCTCTGCTCCAGCTCCTTCACAAGCTCCTGAATGTGGGACGGTCGGAAGGAATCGAGCGGGCGCGTCCCGATCCTGGGGAAGGCGTGCAGCCGCAGCCGGGTCTCCACCAGCACCTGGCTCGCCGGGTCAGTGGTCTGTGCAGCCAACCACCGCTCCGCGAACGCCCGAAACGTCGTCCGCGACGCCTTCGGGTCGATGTACTCACCGCGCGCCATGTCGGCCTCGATGTTGGTCAGCCAGTCCTCTGCCAGCCGCTTCTGGCGGTCGGGGAAGGACTTGGACTTCTCGGTGCCGTCCGGGCCGATGTACCGGGCGCGATATCGGCTCCCGAGGCCGTAGCGGTCGCTGCGGACGCGCTGCGGCTTGCCGTCGGGGCCGGGTTCGGTCTTGTACCAGCGGTCTTGGATGTGGCCAGCCATGGGCCGCTCCTTCGGGGTGGTGGCGTGGGTGTGGCGGGGCAGGGAGGGAGGCAAGGGGGTGCCGTGGGAGGGGCCGTTTCGGGGGTGTTCGGCGGGGGCTTGGGGGTGCCTCCCTGCCTCCCTGTGGTGGTGTTGCTGCTGATCAGGGCAGGTGTGGGGGCCAGGGAGGCGGTCAGGGAGAACTCCCTGCCTCCCTGGCGCCTCCCTGGTACTTCAGGCAGCGTCGTGGGTCTGGTCGGTGACCCATTGGGCGACGGCTTCGGGGTGGTAGCGCAGGTGCCGGCCGACGCGGAAGCCGAGCGGGCCGGTGCGCTTGCGGCGCCACTGGTAGACGGTTTCCAGCGGGACGCCGAAGAGGGCGGCGACGTCTTCGGGGGTGAGGAAGCGGGCGGGCAGGGCGGCCGGGGCGTGCCCGGGGCCGGTGGTCGTGGCGGTGGTGCGTCGGCGGTCGGTGAGCGAGGGGACGGCCGGGCTGTGGCGGTTGGGCACGGGGGTCTCCTGGCGGCGGCGGGATGCGGGCGTGGGCGCCTAGCGCTAGCGAGCGGCGGGGTGCCGGTCAGTGCGCTGAGGGCGGTTCGGGGTGGTTTCCGTGCGGGGCTGCTAGGCGCTAGGTGCCTGGTGGGGGTGGCTTTGGGTCGCTAGCGGGGTTGCTAGGTCTAGCGAGGGGGGGTGCTAGGCCGGGGTGGCTGTCAGGGGGTGTCAGGGGCGGGTGTCAGAGGCCGTCAGGGGGCGTCTGACACCGCGCCTGCCTAGGGGTTCGGGTGTCAGCGGTGTCAGGTGTCAGGGGTGTCAGACGGCCTGGCAGCCGGGTTGGTGGGGAGCGGGCGCGGGGCGTCGTGGCGGCCGGTGGTGCTGCCCGCCGGGGCGGTCGGTGGCGGGGTGTGCGGGCGGTGGCGCGGGTCATGGCGGTGGTCCGTTCGTCTGGGGTGCGGTCCGGAAAGGCCGGAAAGGTTGCAAAGGGGTCTGAGCTGGGGTTTTGGGTGGCGGAAAGTGGTCCGGAATGGTCCGGAAAGTCCCCGGCCCCTCGCGGCGCCGGATGCCACCGGACCCCTTTGCGGACCATTCCGGACCACTTTCCGCCGGGTATCTGTGCAGGCCAGGGGGCTTTCCGACCTTTCCGGGCTTTCCGGCCCGGGGTCAGTCGGGCGGGGCGTAGAGGTACACGGTCTGGTGGCGTCCGCCGTTGGGGATCTGGGCGGCGGCGTAGCCGGGGAGCTGGCACAGCCGGGCGGTGAGGTCGGAGCGCTGCGTGGCGTTGAGCCGCTTGAAGAGCACCTGCACCTGGGACTGCGTCATCCCGGCGGCTCCGGCCGTCTTCACGGCGGCGGCGAGCTTGTCCAGGGCGGGGTCGCCGGTGCTGGCGGTGGCGGCGGTGCCGAGGATGTGGGCGGCGCTGGCGCGGGCGTAGCGCACGAGGGCCCAGGCGGCGCGCAGGTGGGTTTCGGCGATGCGGTCGGTGTGGTCGAGCAGGGCGTAGACCATGGCGGCGCGCTTGGCGTAGGGGGCGGCGCGGGCGGTGAACTCCGCCAGCGGCCCGTCGTCGGCCTCGTCCCCGCACAGCGCCGGGTAGACCTGCTCGCGCCACAGCTGAGCGGCCTCGGGGGTGAGGCGGACTTCGCCGACGCGGCGGGCGTCGGTGAGGACGGTCTTCCACGCGGTGGCGAGGTTGTCGATGAGCTGGTCGGGGGCGCCTTGGCCGTCGGGGTCGAGGAGGTTGCGGTGGACGAAGACCGGCAGGAAGCGGTTGTAGGTGCCGCCGGCCATCTCGGCGTCCTGCATCTTGGCCCGCAGCTCGCGCGGGGAGATGTGGCCGATGACGGCGATGTGCGGGGCGGTGGAGTGGAGGGCGTCGCGGTTCATGACGCCCAGGTCCTCGCCGTTCCATGCCTGGCGCAGGATGCCGCCCAGGGAGGAGCCTTCCCGGCGGCCCCGGGCCATGGTGACGCCGTACTCGGACTCGACGACCCACAGGCGCTTGTCGGTGACGCCGGGGTCCTTGTCCCCGTCCCCGTCGCGGACCATCTCGATCAGGCCCTCGCCGGAGGACAGGCCGGAGCGGGTGTTGCAGGCGATGAAGTCCGGCACGGCCGCCTTCAGCAGGCGCCGGGCGGTGTTCGTCCCCGCACCCTTACGACCGGCGGCGGTGGCGCCCACCGTCAGGGCCCAGATCAGGGCGGGGTGGCGGTCGTTGCCGATCCACATGAACGGCCCCGACCCGATCGCCGCGCCGCTGGCGGACAGGAGGTTGACCAGCACGCCGACGGGGTCGGCTTCGGTGGTGGGGTCGAGATCGCGCACGGTGGCGCCGACCCATCCGCTGAACACCTCCGGGTCCGGGACCGGGCCCGGCCGGGTGGGCCGGTCGATGCCGGGCGCGGGGTCGTACAGCGGGTCCACGGGCCCGGCTGGTCGGCCGTCGGCGGCGATGGCGAGGTGGACTTCGACGGGCATCAGACGCTCTCCGCAAGATCGGTGGCGGTGGTGGTGTCGGGCCGGTCGACGGGCGGGCCGTCGGGGCGGTAGTGGCGGCGCCAGCCGGGCCGCCCGGGGATCGCCACCCGAGGCCACCCGGCCGTGGGCGTGACGGGGCGGCACGCCTGTTCGGCCGCGCGGGTGCGCTGAGCGGCCAGCTCCACAGCCGCGGGGTGGTTGGACCAGGACCGCACGGTCCGCACGAGGTCCTTCCAAGCGGCTTCGTCCTGCGCCTCCCACGCGGCGCGGGCCTGTTCGCCGATTGCCAGGTGGGTGCGCAGGTCGGCGTGGATGCGCTTCGGGGCGCTCTCGGCCTGCTGGCGCCAGGCTTCGGCGGCGGAGATGAGGGCCGCTTCCCGGCGCGGGTCGGTCGGGGCCAGGGCGGCGAACGCGGGGGAGCCGTAGTCGGGGATGCCGACCGGCTGTCCCCACCGGTCGAACACCACCAGCGGACGCACGCGCTCAAGCACGCTCACGAACCGGTCGGCCGCCCACCGGGCGGTGGAGCGGTGCGCCTCCCGGTCGGCCGACGGCAGGGCGATCGGGTCGGGCAGGACGGGGTCGGTCGGGTCCGACTCGGGTGCGCGGGAGTCGGCTTCGGTCGGGTCGGTCACAGCTACTCCTCAGGGGTCGGGAGTCGGGCTGGAGTCGGGCGCTCACCCGGTGAACAGTCGGGTGTTCACCGGTGAGCGGGTCGGGTGGCCGGTCGGCCCGTGAGCGCTGGTCAGGGGCCGACCGATCGTCGACGGGCGAGGGCAGGACAGCGGCCGGTGAACAGGCCGGGGTCGGGTGAACAGTGGGGTGTTCACCGGGTCCGGACGGGGGCCGGTCGGGCATGCCGGTCCGGGGTGTACTCGCGTGCCCGGGTACGTACTTCCGGCAGGTGAGCGGTGGTGAACACCGGTGAGCGCTGGTGAGTGCCGGTCGGCTGACGGGCCGGTGTACCCGCCGCACGGGGCGGTCGGGGTACACCGGGTACGCCGTCCTCGGCCGGGGCGGTCAGCGTTCAGTGAGCACCCGGTGAGCGCCGGTGAGTGCGGGTAAGCGTTCACCCGGGGGCGGATGGTCAGCCGGTGAGCGCGGCGGGCGTCTCGGGGGTGACGCCGAAGATGTGGGTGATGACGTTGCCGAGGCTGACGGCGAAGTCGCGCAGGTTCGAGGAGCGGCGCCCGGCGTAGACGTCCATGCCCATGGCGGCGAAGTCCTCGGCCGCGTCGAGCCCGGTCTGGGCCAGCGTGAACCACAGGCAGTCCATGATCTTGCCCTCGTTGCCGGCCATCAGGTCCTCGCGCATCAGCAGCGCCCCCGGGGTGAACAGCAGACGGCCGAGGATTTCCGCGAACGACAGGTGCATCGTCATCTGCACCGCCACACGCGGGGTGGTCTCGTACTCGTCAGGGGTGCCGCAAACGTCCACCCCGGAGCGGATGGAACCGATGGTCAGTGGCTGAGTGGAGAACGATCCGTGCATGATGGAACTCCCTTCATCGGGGCGTGGAGCGGCGGCTTTCTTGGCGGATGGGCGCCGCTCCACAGCGTGTTGTCTTGCTGTGACACCTAGACTGACCTAGGTGTATCAACCTGTCAAGCGAATCGGCCTAGGTGTATTAGCTCGTGTCAGCGGATACGCTGGCCCTATGACTGTCTCCACCGATGACCACCGCGCCCCCTACATCCAGGTCGCCGACGCGCTTCGGGACGAGATCCGCTCCGGGCGGCTTCAGCCGGGCCAGAAGCTGCCGTCCGCGCGTCAGCTGGCCGATCGATTCCACGTCGCGGTGATGACCGCCTCGAACGGTGTCCGCGTGCTCCGAGAAGAGGGGTTGGTGTCCTCCACCCAGGGGCGCGGCACGTTCGTCCGCCGCCCTGGCGACCCTTCCCCCGCCGAGCCTGTCACTGCTTCGCCCGCCGCTGTCGGCGACCGCGTAAGCGCTCTCGAAGCCCAGGTCGAGCAGCTGACCGACCGGCTGGCTGCGGTAGAGGCTCTGCTGGCGGACCGCTCCGCGTAGCTGCGGCAACTGACGACTGGTCAATCCGGGGCTCGATCTCATGGTGCCGACTGCTCCTGTCCGGTAGGTTCCGTCCCTGGTGCAGTCAGCAAATCGCAGCTCACGGCAGTGATTACAGGCTGAGAGCTGATCACTCACAGGTCACTCACAGGCACAGTCAGGGGGACGGGATGCCGAGCGAGCCGCCACAGCCAACCGAGCCGTTCATCGCCGAGCTGAAGCGTTGGCGGGACGTGCGGGGCCTCTCCCAGTCCGCCCTGGCGAAGGCGGTGGGCTACACGCCTTCGTACGTCTCGAAGGTGGAGAGCGGGCAGCAGCGGCCCTCTCGACCGTTCGCTGAGCAAGCCGATCGGGTACTGCACGCCGGCGGGGCGCTTCGGCGGGCGTTCGCTGAAGTGGAGGCGCAGGGGCGACCGGAGCCAGCGAGCCACCAGGCGGCGCCAGACCAGTCAGCCGGGGAGGCCCAGCCAGCGAGCCTGATCGTCCAGCACGAAGATTCCGAGCTGCACTACGACGGGCGGACCTACCGTGCGACCCAGCGTCGGCAGCTGTACAACGCGAGCCCGGACCCGATCACCCGGTACCTGATCCGCATCTCCGTTGACCGCTTTCCCGGGAACCCGGAGCGTTCGAACCGGCACTACCGGGAGAACCCGCTCACCTGGGAGGAGATCAACCTCAGCGCCAAGGTGGGCAACGAGCCTGTTGGCTGGCGCGTCCAGCACGACCGCGACTCCTTCAAGGAACTGTGGCTGCTCTTCGAGAACGAGTACGGCCGGTACCCGCTGTACCCGGGCGAGACGACGTGGATCGAGTACTCGTATGCGGTCAGCGACGACAAGTGGGGGAACTGGTTCCAGCGCGCCGTCAGGCTGCCGACACAGCGGCTGAGTGTCCGGCTCGACTTCCCCGCCGAACTCGACCCGGCCGTCTGGGGCACTGAGACCACCATGACCGCTGCGGCGTTCCCCTTCCGGACCGCGATCCGCCAGGACGCCAGCGGCGACCGCCAGGTGTACTCGTGGACCACCGATGATCCGCCGCTCCACGCCCGCTACCGGCTGGAGTGGAAGTTCCGCGCCCGCCCTGACCATGAGGAGGCCAGGTCACCCATGCCCGCCACTGCCAGCGAGAAGATGCGATCGATCGGCGTCGTCCAGGCCGGAGACCCGATCCTGACCAACCGGGCGCGCCCCTTCGACCTGCCCACCGAGGCTGAGGACGTTCGGCGCGTGGTGGCTGAGCTGAACGCGGCCGCTGTTCGGGCCGCCGGCATCCACGTCTTCAGCAAGGGCATGGGCGTGGCCGCGCCGCAGCTCGGCATCGATCGCGCCGCAGCCATCGTCCGTACCGCTGACGGGGAGACCATCACCCTGCTGAATCCCCGCGTCATCGAGGAGTCTGCAGAGGAAGACGAGCAGTACGAGGGCTGCTGGAGCTTTTTCGATGTGCGTGGTGTGGTTCCCCGGCCGCGCGCTATCACTGTGGAGCATCAAGAGATCGACGGCCGGCGCCGAATCACGATCTTCGAAGATGCTGTGGCCCGCCTGGTGGCTCACGAAATCGACCACCTTGAGGGTGTCCTGTACACCACCAGGATGCGGCCAGGCGTGGAGCCGATTTCTGTTTCTGAGTATCGAGGCACGGGGCAGGGCTGGAGCTACAAGGCCTAGCTAGGCTGCTTCATTTGGGGGCGGCGCCTGATCAGAAGTGCAGAGTTGCAAAGAACGTCGCCTCTACGACCCCTCCATGGTGCGAGCATGCGCCGCGCTTACCGATGGACCCTGATGTCCAGCCGTCGGAGCATCGCGCGCTGTGGGGCATGTCTACGCGTGAGACGTTCCGTGGAGCACGTTGAATGTCGGTAGCGCGCCCGAGGGTCGGTGCATCAAAGCAGTCAGGCTGGGCCAATACGACTTCAGCGGCTCTTCCAGCCTGTGCGCGCTTGGTTCGGTAGGCCTCGGCGATGCTGGCCTCACTCGCGCCCTGGGTTGGCAGGTAGAGGGAGACTAGCTTTGGATGGAGCTGCAAGCGCACGAGTGCGGGATCGACGACCATGACCAGCGGCACGCCTGTCGCCGCGGTGGTCCGGTCGAGGCGCAACGCCTCTTCGCGGTGCTGCCTGCACGTAGCCTCCCGAGAGCGTTCCTTCCAGGTATTCCACCCGCAGGAGCCCACTCCGAACAGAACTGCGGTTGATATGACCGCGGCGATCGAGCGAATGAGGCGCTGTTCGCGCCGCGAGGCCTCCTTTGCCCGCATTGCCCGTATTTGTTCGGCCGCTTTTGCGGCTGCCCGATCGTCGGCCGTGTTGTGATATCGGCATCCGCCGCCGACAAACTGCACCTCCGGGAGCTGGCAGGGAGTGCCCTTCTTTGTTGGGCGACCGCACTTTTGTGCTGGTGGACGACGTCGACGGTTCGGGCTTCTCCGGGGCGGCATGGCCAGTATTCTCCACCCGGTTGGGGGCAGGCTCCGGCGGACTGGGATCTCTCCACCGGAGAGGCTGCAGCTACCGAGCGTCTGGGGCGGGGAGAGCTGGGCCGTCCCTGGGCCGTCTGTGGGCCGTCCGAGGGCAGCCAACGATGACAGGCGACGGCCAGTGTCGAACCCTCCGCCCCATGTGAGGACTGGGAAGGCTCCCGCCGTCTGCGACACTGGTTGAACCATGCCTAAGCCCGGAGAACTCACTTTTGTCGCGCCGCGCGGCGCCAAGCCCCCGCGACACCTCGCCGACCTGAGCCCCGCCGAGCGCAAGGAGGCCGTCGCCGAGCTGGGCGAGCAGGCGTTCCGCGCCAAGCAGCTCTCCAACCACTACTTCGGCCGGATCTCGAACGACCCGGAGAGCTGGACGGACATCCCCGCCGCCAGCCGCGGCCGGCTCACCGAGGGCCTGCTGCCGGAGCTGATGTCGGTGGTCCGGCACGTCTCGTGCGACGACGACACCACCCGCAAGACGCTGTGGAAGCTGTTCGACGGCACGCTCGTCGAGTCGGTGCTGATGCGCTACCCCGACCGGGTGACCATGTGCATCAGCTCGCAGGCCGGCTGCGGCATGAACTGCCCGTTCTGCGCCACCGGCCAGGCGGGGCTGACCCGCAACCTGTCCACCGCAGAGATCGTCGAGCAGATCGCCGCCGGGATGCGCGCGCTGAAGGCCGGCGAGATCCCGGGCGGCGAGGCCCGCCTGTCCAACGTGGTGTTCATGGGCATGGGCGAGCCGCTGGCCAACTACAACCGGGTGCTGGCCGCGATCCGCCGCCTGACCGACCCGGCCCCGGACGGCTTCGGCCTCTCGCAGCGCGGCATCACCGTCTCCACCGTCGGTCTCGTGCCGGCGATGAACCGGCTGGCGGACGAGGGCCTCAGCTGCCGGCTGGCGCTCTCGCTGCACGCGCCGGACGACGAGCTGCGTGACGAGCTGGTGCCGGTCAACACCCGGTGGAAGGTCGCCGAGGTGCTGGACGCGGCGTGGAACTACGCGGAGAAGTCCGGTCGCCGGATCTCCATCGAGTACGCGCTGATCAAGGACATCAACGACCAGGCGTGGCGGGCGGACCTGCTCGGTCGCCTGATCAAGAACCACCGGGTGCACGTCAACCTGATCCCGCTCAACCCGACCCCGGGCTCCAAGTGGACGGCCTCCCGGCCCGAGGACGAGCGCGAGTTCGTTCGCCGGCTGCAGGCGCACGGGGTGCCGACGACGGTCCGCGACACCCGCGGCCAGGAGATCGACGGCGCCTGCGGGCAGCTCGCCGCGGCGGGCTGAGCCGAACAGCAACCGGGCGAGCCGAACAGCAACTGGGCGAGCCGAGCAGCAGCCCGAGCGGAGCATCAGCCCGGCCCGGGCCGGCCCACCCGGGCCGCAGCAGTCCCGTAGCCGCAGCCGAAGCCGCCGAGGCAGGCCGGCCGCCGGTCCTCCCGCACGGTGAGGGCCGGCGGCCGGATCAGGCGAGTCCGGCGGCGGCCAGGGCGGCGGTGAGCCCGCCGGTGAGCAGCAGCACGGTGCCGACGGCCAGCGCGCGCAGGGCGACGGCGCCGAACAGCAGCCGGGCGGGGGCGCCGAGGCGCAGCAGGGCGTCGGTGACGCCCTGGCGTGCGGTGCGGACCTCGGCGAGCCTGGCCAGGACGGCGCCGGCCGCGCAGCCGAGAAGCAGGCAGGCTTCGACGGCGGGCAGGACGTCCGCGCTGCCGGGGGTGCCGATCCAGTAGCGGATGGTGGTCAGCACCACCGCGAGGACGAGGGTGAGCACGGCGAGCGGGGCGCCGAGGCGGGGGGCCTGGGCGGTGAGCCCGCGTCCGGCGAGCAGGCGCAGCGGGGTGGGGCGGCCGAGGGCCAGCAGCCGGCCGGTCCAGGCGAGCAGCGGGCCGGTGAGCAGGGCCAGGCCGAGGGCGACGGTGATCCAGCCGCCGACGGCGGCGGTGCTGGTGCTGCCGAGTCCGGCGGGCAGCTGGATCGGACGGCCGTCGGCGGGGGCGCCGGGGCGCAGGGCGATCAGTTCGAGGGCGGTGCCGACGACGGCGAGCCCGATCGGGACGGCGATGCGCAGCGGGTGGTAGCCGCCGGAGGGGCGGGTGTCGGCGCGGGGCTGCGGCCGGGGTACGGGGACGGCGGCTGCGGCGGCCAGGGCGGCGGTCAGCGGTACCAGGGCGAGCAGGGCGATCGGGGCGGCGGCGGGCAGCGGGACGCCCATGCCGAGGTCGGGGGCGAGTTCGGGCCCGGCGATGTCGTTGCGCAGCACCAGGAAGAGCAGCAGGGTGAGGATGCTGCCGACGGTGGTGGCGAGGGCGGTCTCGCCGGCGATCAGCATCCGGATGCGGGCGGTGCTCGCGCCGGCGGCGAGCAGTCCGGTGAGCCGCTCGGGGCGCTGTTCGGGGATCGCCCGGGCGGCGATCGCGGCGAACCAGGCGACGGCGGCCAGCGGCGGCAGGCACCAGAGCAGCCGGACGACGGCGTCGGCGTCCCCGGGGCGGTCGCCCAGGGCCCGGCCGAGGGCGCGCAGCAGGAACCCGGCGACGACGGCCGCAGCGGTGGCGGTCAGCAGCCAGCGGCCGAGGTCGAGCACCCGGTAGCCCCGGGCGAGGCGGAGATAGAACACGTCGACTCTTTCAGCTGCGCGCGGCCGTGACGGCGGTGGCCCCGGATCCGTCCGCTTCGGGCCCGGCGGGGCCGCTCGTGGGTGCCGCCGGTCCGTTCGCAGCGGCCGTCGGCCCGTTCGCAGCGGCTGCCGGTCCGTTCGCGGTGGCGGTCGACGGGGTGCCGAGTCCGCGCGGTACGGGTGCGGCCGGTCCGGTGAGCCGTCCGTCGAGCAGCGCGACCGAGCGGTCGGCGTAGCGGACGAGTTCGGGGTCGTGGGTGGCCAGCACCAGGGTGAGCTGGTGGGAGCGGGAGGCGCTGGTCAGTATCCGCAGGACCTGGTCGGCGGCCTCGCGGTGCAGCGGGGCGGTCGGGTCGTCCGCGAAGACGACGGTCGGCAGCGGGGCGAGCGCGCGGGCGACGGCGATCCGCTGGCGCTGGCTCTGCAACAGCCGGTCGGGGCGGACCTTGGCGAGCTCGCCGACGTCGAGGCGCTCCAGCCACTCGGAGGCGGCGGTGTACGCGGCCCTGTGGCCGGCGCCGGCGAGCAGCAGCGGGAGGGCGACGTTCTCGCGGGCGGTCAGCTCCGGCACCAGCTGGGGTTCGGAGCCGACGAAGCCGAAGCGGTCGCGGCGCAGGCGCTCCCGGCCGGCCCGGCCGAGGGTGTGCACGGGGCCGCTGTTGAACCAGACCTCGCCCTCGTCGACCGGGACGAGGGCGGAGAGGCAGCCGAGCAGGGTGCTCTTGCCGGAGCCGCGGGGGCCGGTGACCGCCAGGACCTCGCCCTGCCGGACGCCGAGCGAGATGCCGCGCAGGGCCGGGGTCCCGTGGAGGGACTTGACGATCCCTCGGGCCCACAGCACGTCGTTGTCAGGAGGGGCCGCTGACATGAGGTTCCATCCTGGGTGGCTGCAGGGATATGACAGTCGTCAGATTAGAACGATCGGGGCCTGTCCCGGTTGCGGCGCACTGGTTCATCCGGGGCAAATCGTCGCCAATCAGGCGTGTTTGGTGACCGAAGTGTGCTCCGGTGGCGCCGGAGGGCGGCATTCCGGCGAACCGGCGGTGGCCGGGGGACGCCGAAGGGCGGGGCCCGGGGCGCCCCGGGCCCCCCCACGGGGGGGGGGGGGGGGGGAAGCAAAAGAAAAATGGAATA
>NZ_JBSGXP010000124.1:0-17955 GCF_053610105.1 Kitasatospora sp. NPDC054939
GGGACCGCACCCGCTGGCCGTGGGGGCCGTCGCCATGACGATGGTCGCCGGGGCCTGGCTGGTGAAGGACGGCGCCATCGGGGACGGCGGACCGCCGCTCCCCCCGACCCCGGCGGCCGCCCCCGCCGCCGGGGCCGCCGACCCTGCGAGCCCGTCCGGGCTCCCGGCCGAGCCGGCCACCCCGACCGCACGGATCACCCGGCCGGCCGGCCCGGCGCCGCTCCCGCCGTCCGCCCCCACCCGGATCAGGATCCCGGCGATCAAGGTCGACGCGCCCGTCACCGGCCTCGGCCTGGACGCCGCCCGGCACCTGGCGACCCCGCCCGTCGAGCAGCGCAACCTGGTCGGCTGGTACCGGGACGGCGCGACCCCCGGCGCCCGGGGCAACGCCCTCGTCCTCGGCCACGCCGACACCCGCAGCGGGCCCGCCGTGTTCTACCGGCTCGGCCTGCTGCGCCGCGGCCACACCGTCGAGGTGGTCCGCACCGACCGCCGCACCGCGGTGTTCACCGTGGACGCCGTCCAGGTCTTCCCGAAGAGCACCTTCCCGGACGCCGCGGTGTACGGCGACACCCCGGGGGCCGAACTGCGGCTGATCACCTGCGGCGGCAAGTTCGACAAACGCACCGGCTACGAGTCCAACACCGTGGTCTTCGCGCATCTCACCTCCGTCCGCTGACGTCCGGTGACGTCCGCCGAGGCCCGGTGAGGCCCGGTGAGGTCCGGTGGGGTCCGGTGGGGTCCGGTGGGGTCCGGTGGGGTCCGGTCGGGCGCCGGGCCGGTCAGTACGAGCGGGGCAGGCCCAGGCTGTGCTGGGCCACGTAGTTGAGCACCATCTCCCGGCTGACCGGGGCGACCCGGCCGACCCGGGTCGCGGCGAGCAGGGCGGCGAGCCCGTACTCCTGGGTGAGCCCGTTGCCGCCGAGGGTCTGCACCGCCTGGTCGACCGTGCGGGCGGCCGCCTCCCCCGCCGCGTACTTGGCCATGTTGGCGGCCTCGCCGGCGGCCTGGTCGTCGCCCGCGTCGTACAGCAGCGCCGCCTTCTGGGTCATCAGCCGGGCGCACTCGACCTCCACCGCGCACTGGGCCAGCGGGTGGGCCAGGCCCTGGTGGGCGCCGATCGGCACGTCCCACACCGTACGGGTCCGCGCGTACTCCACCGCCCGGCCGAGGGCCTGCCGGGCGAGGCCGAGGGAGAAGGCGGCGGTCATGATGCGCTCGGGGTTCAGGCCGGCGAACAGCTGCAGCAGCCCGGCGTTCTCGTCGCCGACCAGGGCGTCGGCGGGCAGCCGGACGTCGTCCAGGAAGACCTGGAACTGCTTCTCGGGGGAGACCAGCTCCATCGGGATCGGGTGGTACTCGAAGCCCGGCGCCTCGCGCGGGACGACGAACAGGGCGGGCTTCAGGCGGCCGGTGCGGGCGTCCTCGGTCCGGGCCACGAACAGCACCGCGTCGGCGTGGTCGATCCCCGAGACGAACACCTTGCGGCCGGTGAGCAGCCAGTCCTCGCCGTCGCGGCGGGCGGTGGTGGTGATCCGGTGCGCGTTGGAGCCGGCGTCGGGCTCGGTGATGCCGAAGGCCATCCGCCGGGTGCCGTCGGCCAGCCCCGGCAGCCACTGGCGCTGCTGCTCCTCGGTGCCGTAGCGGGCGATCACCGTGCCGCAGATCGCCGGGGAGACGATCAGCATCAGCAACGGGCAGCCGGCGGCGCCGAGTTCCTCCAGCACGATGGCGAGGTCGGTGATGCCGCCGCCCCCGCCGCCGTGCTCGGCGGGCAGGTTGGCGCCGAGGTAGCCCGCCTTGCCGGCCTCGGCCCACAGTTCGTCGGCGGGCTGCCCGGCGCGGGCCTTGGCGAGGTAGTAGGCGGAGCCGTAGCGGTGGCCGAGGTCGGCGACGGCGCGGCGCAGGGCCCGCCGTTCCGGGGTCTCGATGAGCGGGGTGCCGGGGGTGGTGCGCGGTGCGGACATGAGGGGTCCTTCCGTGCGGGTGCGGGGAGTCGTGTGTGGCGGACGGCGCTGGGGCTACGGGGCGGCGGGGCGGACGACGGCGAGCAGGGCGCCGGGTTCGACCTGGCGGCCGGGGGCGGCGTGGAGTTCGGTGAGGACGCCGTCGGCGGGGGCAGTGACGCGGTGCTCCATCTTCATCGCCTCCAGCCAGAGCAGCGGCTGCCCGGCCGTGACGGTGTCGCCGACCGCCGCGGCGAGGCGCACCACGGTGCCGGGCATCGGGGCGAGCAGGGCGCCCGGTTCGGTGGGGGCGACGGGATCGGGGAAGCGGTCCACGGCGGTCAGGGCGGTCGCCCCGGTCGGGCTGTCGACGAAGACCCGGTCGCCGTACACCGCGACGTCGTACGGGCGGCGCAGGCCCGCGACCTCCAGCACCACCCGGGTGGCTCCGGCCTCGACCAGCCGGACGTCCGGCTGCCCCTCGGCCTCCAGCCCGGCCCGGGTGAGGCGGTAGCGCACCTCGTGGGTGTGGCCCTGGGTGTCGGTGTACCGCTTGGACTGCGGCTGCGAGGGCAGGTTGCGCCAGCCGGAGGGCAGCGCGGTCCGGCGGGCGGCGGCGTCCGCGAGGGCGGCCGCCAGGGCGGGCAGCGGGTCGGGCGCGGACTTCAGCAGCTCGGGCAGGTGCTCGGCGAGGAAGCCGGTGTGCATCCGACCGGCCCGGAACTCCGGGTGGCGCAGCACCGCGGCGAGCAGCTCCCGGTTGGTGACCGGACCGTGGACGCGGGCCCGGGTGAGGGCATCGGCCAGCAGCCGGGCGGCGCCCTCCCGGGTGGGCGCCCAGGCGACGGCCTTGGCGAGCATCGGGTCGTAGTGGACGCCGACGGTGCTGCCCGCGGACACGCCGGAGTCCAGCCGCAGTCCGCTCGACCGGCCCGGGACAAGATCGAACTCCACCACCGCTCCCGGGAGTTCGAGCAGGTGGAGCGGGCCGGTCTGCGGCTGCCACGCCCGGGCCGGGTCCTCGGCGTACAGGCGGGCCTCGATCGCGTGGCCGCGCGGGGCGGGCGGTTCGGCGGCGGGCAGCGGCCGGCCCTCGGCGATCTCCAGCTGCAGCGCGACCAGGTCCAGCCCGGTGACGCACTCGGTGACCGGGTGCTCCACCTGGAGGCGGGTGTTCATCTCCAGGAAGTGGAAGCGGCCGTCGGCCTCCAGCAGGAACTCGGCGGTACCGGCCCCGGTGTAGCCGATCGCCCGGGCGGCGGTGACCGCGGCGGCGTGCAGGGCGGTGCGCACCGGCTCGGGCAGGCCGGGCGCCGGGGCCTCCTCGACGACCTTCTGGTGGCGGCGCTGCAGCGAGCAGTCGCGGTCGCCGACCGCCCAGACGGTGCCGTGGGCGTCGGCCAGCAGCTGCACCTCGACGTGCCGGCCGGCCGGCAGGTAGCGCTCGCAGAACACCTCGTCCGAGCCGAAGGCCTTCGCCGCCTCGGCGCGGGCGGCGGCCAGCTGCGGCGCCAGCTCGTCCAGCCGGTGCACCACCCGCAGGCCGCGGCCGCCGCCGCCCGCCGCGGCCTTGACCAGCAGCGGCAGGTCGGCCTCGGCGGGCTGCGCGACGGCGTCGAGCACCGGGACGCCCGCGGCGGCCATCAGGCGCTTGGCGGCGGTCTTGGAACCCATCGCGGCGATCGCCGCGGGCGGCGGGCCGATCCAGGTGAGCCCGGCGTCGAGCACGGCCCGGGCGAAGTCCGCGTTCTCGGAGAGGAAGCCGTAGCCCGGGTGCACGGCGTCCGCCCCGGCCGCCAGCGCGGCCCGCACCAGCAGGTCGGCGCGCAGGTAGGTGTCGGCGGGCGCGGCGCCGGGCAGCCGCACGGCGGCGTCGGCCTCCCGGACGTGCGGGGCGTCGGCGTCCGGGTCGGAGTGCACGGCGACGGTGGCGATGCCGAGGTCGCGGCAGGTGCGGAAGACCCGGCGGGCGATCTCGCCCCGGTTGGCGACCAGCAGGGTGGTGATCATGTGGTGGGTGCCCCTCGTAGTCACGGGTTGCTGCGCCGGCGCGGGCGGCGGCGGTCCGGGCGGCGGCGTCGCGGGCGGCGGTCCGGCGCGGGTCGCGGTCCGGCGCGGGTCGCGGCGGTCCGGGTGGTCGGCTGGTGGCCGGGGCCTCCCGGGTGCGCCTCACATCCGGAAGACGCCGTAGCCGCGGGCGCCCTCGACCGGTGCGTTGTGGATCGCGGAGAGGCAGAGCCCGAGGACGGTCCTGGTGTCCCGCGGGTCGATCACCCCGTCGTCGTAAAGCCGGCCGGAGAGGAAGACCGGCAGCGACTCCGCCTCGATCTGCTGCTCGACCATCGCCCGGATCGCGGCGTCCGCCTCCTCGTCGTACGGCTGCCCCTTGGCCGCCGCGGACTGCCGGGCGACGATCGACAGCACCCCGGCGAGCTGCTGCGGGCCCATCACCGCCGATTTGGCGCTCGGCCAGGAGAACAGGAACCTCGGGTCGTACGCCCGCCCGCACATGCCGTAGTGGCCGGCCCCGTACGAGGCGCCCATCAGCACGGACAGGTGCGGAACCCGGGAGTTGGCCACCGCGTTGATCATCATGGCGCCGTGCTTGATGATGCCGCCCTGCTCGTAGGCGGTGCCGACCATGTAGCCGGTGGTGTTGTGCAGGAAGAGCAGCGGGACGGCCCGCTGGTTGGCCAACTGGATGAACTGGGCGGCCTTCTGGGACTCCGGGCTGAACAGCACGCCCTGCGCGTTGGCGAGGACGCCGACCGGGTAGCCGTGCAGCCGGGCCCAGCCGGTGACCAGGCTGGGGCCGTACAGCGGTTTGAACTCGTCGAAGTCCGAGCCGTCGACGATCCGGGCGATCACCTCGCGCGGGTCGAAGGGCACCTTGAGGTCGCCCGGGACGATGCCGAGCAGGTCCTCCTCGTCGTACGCGGGCGGCGCCGCGGCGAGGTCCGGGAAGGGGCCCGGCTTGCGGTGGTCGAGCCGCGCCACGATCCGGCGGGCGAGCCGGCAGGCGTCCGCCTCGTCCACGGCGAAGTGGTCGGCGAGGCCGGAGGTGCGGGCGTGCATCTCGGCGCCGCCCAGCGACTCGTCGTCGGCCTCCTCGCCGGTGGCCATCCGCACCAGCGGCGGCCCGCCGAGGAAGACCTTGGCCCGCTCGCGGACCAGCACGGTGTGGTCGGACATCCCCGGCACGTAGGCGCCGCCGGCCGTGGAGTTGCCGAACACCACGGCCACGGTGGGGATCCCGGCGGCGGAGAGCCGGGTCAGGTCGCGGAACAGCGCCCCGCCGGGGATGAAGATCTCCTTCTGGCTGGGCAGGTCGGCGCCGCCGGACTCGACCAGGTTGATCAGCGGCAGGCGGTTGGCGAGCGCGATCTCGTTGGCACGCAGGGCCTTGCGCAGCGTCCAGGGGTTGCTGGCCCCGCCGCGCACGGTCGGGTCGTTGGCCGTGATCACGCACTCCACGCCCTCGACCGTGCCGATCCCGGTGACCAGCGCGGCGCCCACCGGGTGGTCGCTGCCCCAGGCGGCGAGCGGGGACAGCTCCAGGAACGGCGCGTCCTGGTCGAGCAGCAGCTCGATCCGCTCGCGCGGGAGCAACTTGCCGCGGGCGCGGTGCCGTTCGACGTACTTGGGCCCGCCGCCGGCCAGCGCCTTGGCGTGCTCGGCCCCGATCGCGGCCAGTCCGTCGAGCATCGCGGCCCGGTTGGCGGCGTGCTCGGCACCGGTCGGGTCGATGCGGGTGGGCAGGACGGTCACAGCAGCGCCTCCGGGACGTCGAGGTGGCGGGAGCGCAGCCACTCCCCCAGGGCCTTGGCCTGCGGATCGAAGCGGTGCTGGGCGGCGACGCCTTCGCCGAGCAGACCGGTGAGGGTGAAGTTGACCGCGCGGAGGTTCGGCAGCAGCTGCCGGGTGATCGGCAACCCGGCGGCCTCGGGCAGGAGTTCGCGCAGGCGCTCGACGGTGAGGGTGTGCGCGAGCCAGCGCCAGCCGGCCTCGTCGCGGGCCCAGACGCCGAGGTTGGCGTCGCCGCCCTTGTCCCCGCTGCGGGCACCCGCCACCAGGCCGAGCGGGGCGCGCCGGGTGGGCCCGGGCTCGGGCGGCTCGGGCAGCGGTGGTTCGGGCAGCGGCGGTTCGTTCGGCTCGGAGAGTGGCGCGGCGGCCCGGCGGGTCGGGGCCGGTGGGACGGGCATCCGGTGCCCGTCGGGCAGGACGGCGGTGTGCTCCACCAGTCCGGCGTCGACGTACGCGGCCTCGAACACCCCGTACGGCGAGCCCGGGCCCGGCGGGGCGGTGAGGTGGAAGCCCGGGTAGCCGGCCAGGCCCAGTTCGACGGCGGCGCGGCCGAGTTCGCGTCCGACCTTGGCCGGGTCGGCGTCCCGGGCGGTGAGGCGCAGCCGGGCGGACGCGGCCTCCTCGGTGGGGGCGTCGGGGTGGTCGGTGCGGGCCAGGGTCCAGCGCAGTTCGGCGGGTCGCGCCTCCGGGGCGAGGGCCTCGGCGAACTGGCGGCGCACCAGCTCGGCCTTGGCCCCGATGTCGAGCCCGGTCAGCACGAACTCCAGTTCGTTGCGGTGGCCGCCGAGCCGGTTGAGGCCGACCTTCAGGGCGGCGGGCGGCGCCTCGCCCCGGACGCCGTCGATGCGGACCCGGTCCGGGCCGTCCGCGCCGAGCCGTACGGTGTCCAGGCGGGCGGTGACATCGGGTCCCAGGTAGCGTGCCGCGCCCGTCTCATACAGGAGTTGGGCGGTGACCGTTCCGACGGTGACCGCGCCGCCGGTGCCCGGGTGCTTGGTGATCACGCTGCTGCCGTCGGCGTGCACCTCGGCGAGCGGGAAGCCGGGGCGGGTGGTGTCGTGCTCGCCGAAGAAGGCGTAGTTGCCGCCGGTCGCCTGGGCGCCGCACTCCAGCACGTGGCCGGCCACCACGGCCCCGGCGAGCGCGTCCAGGTCGTCCGGCTTCCAGCCGAAGTGGGCGGCGGCCGGGCCGACGACCAGGGCGGCGTCGGTGACCCGTCCGGTGACCACCAGGTCGGCGCCCGCGGTCAGGCACTCGGCGATGCCGAACGCCCCCAGGTAGGCGTTGGCCGCCAACAGGTCCGGCGGAAAGCCGAGTTCGGCACTCCGGGCGAGCAGGTCGTCGCCCTCCACGCGGGCGATCCGCGGTGCGAGCCCCTGGCGCTCCGCCAGTTCGGCGATCGCCTCGGCGAGCCGGGCCGGGTTGAGGCCGCCGGCGTTGACGACCAGCCGCACCCCGCGCTCCAGGGCGAGGCCGAGGCAGTCCTCCAGCTGGCGCAGGAAGGTCCGGGCGTAGCCGAGGCGCGGATCGCGCAGCCGGTCCCGGGCCAGGATCAGCATGGTGAGCTCGGCGAGGTAGTCCCCGGTGAGCACGTCCAGCGGGCCGCCGGTCAGCATCTCGCGGAAGGCGGTGAAGCGGTCGCCGTAGAAGCCGGAGGCGTTGCCGATCCGCAGCGGGGCCGCGGGCGCGGCCGGCGGAGCGGAGCGGGCCGACGGCTCGACTGCCCTGGTGGTGCCCGAGGTTGAACGCGAACGCATGGCTGGGCCTCCCCCTGCCGGTGGCCTTCGGGTCGGCAGCAGCGTGGCACCGGCGCAGGAAAAAAGCAATCATGCTTGCTTGTTTTGGCCGGAACGAGCGACCCGGCGGCCCGGTCCGGCCACGACGGTCTGGACCACGACGGTCAGGGGCACGACGGTCAGGGGCACGACGGTTACGCGGCCGGCGGGAGTTCGGCGCGCTCAGGGGGGTGCGCCGGGTACGCCGGAGCCCCGGACCTGCGGGAACCGCGGGCGAGGGGGAGCATGGAACCGGAGGCAGCCGGCCCCGCCGGTGGTGCCTGCCCGCCGGCGGCGGGTGGGGCGCAGCGCGAGCCGTACCCGGTGCAGCGAGCCACGACCGGTGGCGGGCCACTTCGATCCCTCGATTGCCGACCTGCCATCGGCGGAGCAGCCATGAACCACCTCGCGGATCCCCAGCGCTACAACGGTGTCATGCAGTACCGGCGCACCGGGCGGTCGGGCCTCGACCTCCCGGTGCTGTCGTTGGGCTACTGGCACAACTTCGGGGACGACCTGCCGTTCGAGACGCAGCGGGAGATCGCCCTGCGGGCCTTCGACCTCGGCATCACCCACCACGACCTGGCGAACAACTACGGCCCGCCGTACGGCTCCGCGGAGGAGAACTTCGGGCGCCTCGTACGGCAGGACCTCCGCCCGTACCGGGACGAGCTGGTGGTCTCCACCAAGGCGGGCTGGGACATGTGGCCCGGGCCCTACGGACAGGGCGGCGGCTCGCGCAAGTACCTGCTCGCCTCGCTCGACCAGTCGCTCGGGCGCCTGGGCCTGGACTACGTGGACATCTTCTACTCCCACCGGCCCGACCCCACCACCCCGCTCGAGGAGACCATGGCGGCGCTGGACACGGCGGTCCGCCAGGGCAAGGCCCTGTACGTCGGCATCTCGTCCTACGGGACCGAGCACACCCGGCAGGCGTCGGCGATCCTGCGCGAACTGGGCACCCCGCTGCTGATCCACCAGCCCTCGTACTCCATGCTCAACCGCTGGATCGAGACGGAGCATCTGCTGGACGCCGCCGGTCAGGAGGGCTTCGGCGTGATCGGCTTCACCGCGCTCGCCCAGGGCCTGCTGACCGGGCGCTACCTCGACGGGGTGCCCGCGGACTCGCGCGCGGCCCAGGGCAAGTCCTTCACGACGGACTGGCTCACCGAGGAGATGCTGCGCCGGCTGCGCGCGCTCAACGACCTCGCGCACGGCCGCGGGCAGACCCTGGCCCAACTGGCGCTGGCCTGGGCGCTGCGGGACGACCGGGTCACCTCGCTGGTAATCGGCGCGTCCCGCACCGGACAGTTGGAGCAGAACGTGGCCGCCCTGGCGAACCTCGACTTCACGCCGGACGAGCTGGCGCGGATCGACGAGCTCACCGCCGCCGGCGGCGACGTCGACCTGTGGCACGGCGCCCGCACCGGGGCCCTGGGCTGAGCGGGCGGTGACGCCCCGTCACCGCAGCGGGGCGGCCATCTCCAGTTCCAGGGCCGAGGGGTCGAGCCGGTAGGGCTCGCTACCGCCGGTGAACGCGAAGCCGCGGCGCCGGTAGAACGCCTGGGCGCGCTCGTTCTGCTCGTGCACCCGGAGGACCATCCGGTCCGCTCCGCCGTCGCCGCGCGCCCAGGCCGTCACCGCGTCGAGCAGGCCGTCCGTCACCCCGCGTGCCCGGCCGCGGTGGTCGGGGTGCACCCAGACGCCCATCAGCACCGCGGTGCCCGGCTCCGGCGTCATCGCCAGCATGGTGCCGACCCACTCCCCCGTCGCGCCGTCCACCGCGACCAGCCCGACGCACCCGGGCTCGTTCACCCGGATCGCCCGGAAGCGCCACTCCTCGTCGCCGTGGGCCAGCGCGGTGCTGTAGGTCTCCATGAACGCCATCGGCGTGTCCTGCAACTGCTCCAGCCGGACGGCGCGCAGCCGCTCCCAGTCCCCGGGCCGGATCCGCTCGTAGCGGTACGCCATGGCGCTCCCCCTCGTCGTGCCGTGGTGATCACCAGCAGGATAGGCCCCGGACCGAACGGGCGTCCGAGGGATGCGGCGGGGTGGCCGCCCGGGCGCGGGGGCGGGGGCCGGGGCGCGACTGGGGTCCGGCCCCCGGCCTCCCGGGCGGCACCGGGATCACGTTGGCCGCCACCCGCACGGTGGCCTCCCCGGTCGGGCCGCGCAGCACGGCCTCCCCGCGCAGGAGCCCGGCCTCGGCGGTGTCCACCGACAGGTCCACCCCCTGCGGCGCGTCGGCGATGTGCAGCCACGGCGGTGCGCCCTGCGGGGTGCAGGTGCGGGCCAGCGGCGGGCCGAGCAGGGCGAGCGTGCGGTGCGGTGCGGGGCCGCCGAGTTCGACGATGCCGAAGTCCGCCTCGGATTCGACGGGCGTGAGGGCGACGTCGCGCAGCGCCTGTTCGGCCGGTTCGGCGATCATGCGGATGTCGGTGTCGACGACCTCCGCCAGCGCCTCGTACGCACCGAGGGCGGCGGCCACGTCGGGGCCGGCGAGCCGGGCCCGCAGCTCGGTGACCGCGCCGAGCCGGGTGAACATGTTGGGGTCGGTCATCGCGGCCCGCAGGTCGGCCGGGACCGGCTCGGGGCGCAGCCGGCGGCGGGGGCTGTGGGCGAGGTAGAGGTCGCCCGGCAGTTCGAAGCTGCGGCTGGGCGTCTGGTGGGGGTTGCGCTCGTGCACCCGGTCGAAGACGTACTCGTAGAGCTCGTCGAGCGAGACCCGGCCGTCCTCGTCGCGGTCGGCCTCGCCGGTGGCCAGGCCCTCGACCACGGCGCTGGTGAACAGCGACGGCCGGCGCACCGGGCCGTCGCTGAGGGTGTCGCCCTCGAAGGCGTACTCCATGGCGTTGGAGGCGGTGATGACGGCCCAGCCGCGCCCGCCGCCGAGCTTCCCCGCCTCGAAGGACTCCAGGACGTCGACCGAGCCGCCCGCCCGCGTCTGCGTGCCCCGGGAGAACGCGCCGCCGTAGCAGCAGTCGAGCAGCAGGACGATGCTGCGCGAGCGGCTCTCGCGCATGCAGCGCCGGACGAACGCGGCGGGCACGGCGGTGGAGGCGAGCCGGTTGGGCCGGGTGTTGGTGGCGGCGAAGTACAGGTCGCCGGAATCGCTCTTCAGGCCGTGGCAGGAGAAGTGCAGCAGCAGGACGTCGGGCGGGCGGCGTTCGGCGAAGAAGTCCTCGATCCGGCCCTCGATGACGTGCGCGGACTCGTTGCGGATCACCTCGACGTCGAACGCGCCGATCTGCGGGTCGCCGAGCACGCCGCCGAGCGCCACCGCGTCCTCCGCGGGCGAGCGCAGTTGCTTCAGCCCCTCGTCGGCGTAGGCGTCGTTGGCGACGATGAGGGCCTGGCGCCGGCCGTCCGTGCCGTTCACCGGGTGCCGTCCGGGGTCGGGTCAGCGGTTCGCTTCGGCGCCGGCGTGCCGGGATCGGTGCCCTCTTCGTTCAGAACCAGGCGCAGCTCCTCGGCCATCGCCTCACCCACTCAGGCCTGGGCCGGCGGCCGTCCGGTGCGGCGCCTGTCGGGTCGATGCCGAGTCGGCGTGTCGATGCCGGGTCGGTGTCGGGTCGGCGCCGTGCCGGGGGTCGGGCCCGCGGATCTCGGTGGTTCCACGCTACCGGCCGGAGCCGGGCCGCGCGATGCCTCCCCGGGTACCCCGGCCGTCGCCGTCGGTGACCGGCCGCGGCGGGCCACCGAACGGGGTGCGGGGGTGCGAGGGGGGTCGGCGGTGCGGGGGCGGGGCGGAGCGGCGGCGGGGGCCCGGCCGGACACCCGCGGGTGATCGATAGGGTTCGGGTACGAGCGGGCCCGCGACCGCTCGCCGCACATCGCACGCCGCACGCCGTCGAAGGGACCCCGCCATGCCGACCGCCCCCGCCACCGGAACCGGACCCGCCGCAGGCCCCTCGATCGCGCGGTTCGGCCTCGGCACGGCCGCCGTCGGACGGCCCGGCTACATCACCCTTGGGCGGGACCTCGACCTGCCCGCCGACCGCAGCGTCGAGGCGCTGCGCGAGCGGACCCACGCCCTGCTCGACGCCGCCCACGCCGCCGGGGTGCGGTACTTCGACACCGCCCGCTCGTACGGCCGCGCCGAGGAGTTCCTCGGCGCCTGGCTGGACACCCGGCCGGAGGCGGCGGCGGACGTGGTGGTGGCCAGCAAGTGGGGCTACACCTACACCGCCGACTGGCGCACCTCCGGGGTGCCGGTGCACGAGGTCAAGGAGCACTCGACGGAGGTGTTCGACCGCCAGATCGGGGAGACCAGGGCCCTGCTGGGGGCCCGGCTGCAGGTGTACCTGGTGCACTCGGTCACCCCCGACAGCCCCGCGCTGACCGACCCCGCGCTGCACGCCCGACTGGCCGCGCTGGCCGCCGAGGGCGTCCGGGTCGGCCTGTCCACCAGCGGCCCCGCGCAGGCCGACACCGTCCGGGCGGCGCTGGAGGTGGCGGTCGACGGCCGGCCGCTGTTCGGCGCCGTGCAGTCCACCTGGAACCTGCTGGAGCCGTCCGCCGGACCGGCCCTCGCCGAGGCCCACGCGGCCGGGTGGCTGGTGGTCGTGAAGGAGGGCATGGCCAACGGCCGGCTCGCCGACCGCAACGCCACCGGCCCCGACACGGCGGCCCTGCGCGCGCTCGCCGCCCGGACCGGCGCCTCCTGCGACGCCCTGGCGCTGGCCGCGGCCGCCGCCCGGCCGTGGGCCGACGTCGTGCTCTCCGGCGCGGCCACCACCGGGCAGCTGGCCTCCAACCTCGCCGCCGCCGGGCTCGACCTCGCGCCCGACGAGCTGGCCGCGCTCACCGTGCTCGCGGAACCGGCCGAGGCGTACTGGCGCACCCGGTCCGCACTGGCCTGGGCCTGACGGCCCCCGGGGGCAGAGCGGCGGGGCGGCGGGGCGGACCCTGTTACGGTCGTCGGGGCCGACCGGGTCCGACCGGGCGCTGCGCCGGGGCCTCTCGCCGCGCGCCGAGGAGGCGTACCACGGCGAGCAGGTGCACGGACTGGCCGACGCCCTGCGGCTGTTCGAGATCCACCCCGGCCAGTGCGGGGTCGTGCTGTACGTCGCCGACGCGCTCGCCGCCGCCTTCGCCGTACCGCACCCGGACGACTACCGGGCGCTGCCCCGCAGCCTGCTGCTCGACCTGTACGGCGAGCTGGTCCACCACTACGCCACGCTCGCCGCCCCGATGCCGGAGTTCCGCGCCGACCTGGGCGCCGCCCGGATCCGGTCGCTCGCCGACCTGCGGGCCGCCGTGGAGCAGCAGGAGCACGACTGGGCGGGCTTCCACGGCACCGCGATGGCCGGCGGACTGCTCGACGCCGCCTACCGCGGCAGCACCGTCCGCCGGCTGGGCCGCTTCACGCTCACCCGCTTCCTGCCGGACTTCCTCCCCAAGCAGGAGAACCACCTCGGCGAGGCGGTCACCGACGAGCACGGCCGGATCGCCTACCTCAAGACCTTCCGCCTCTCCGAGAACCAGGTCCGCCGCGGGCACCTGCTGGACCGCCTGGCCGCCCACGACTGGCACCTCGCCCGCACCGCCGCGGACCTCGGCATCGGCGAGCCGCAGCTCGGCCCGCGCCTGGAGTCCGCAGGCTTCGGGTACCTGCTGCGCCAGGACGTCCTGGACCACTACCGCAGCCGGGCCCGGCGCGGACGGTAGGCCGTCGGGCACCGCGCGGACGGTGGCGCGTCGGGCACGGCCGGCGACCGGTCGCCGACGCGCCGGGCGGGCGGCGGTGTGAGACCTTGGACGGAGCGAACCGGCGGGGGCGAACCATGGAGGAGAGGCCATGTCGTCGAAGCGACGCCGCAAGAAGAAGACCCGTCGCAACAACAAAGCCAACCACGGCAAGCGGCCCCAGTCCTGAGCGGACCCGGCCCACCCCGGCCCGGTGCCGGCCCGAGCTCCTCGGGCCCGCCACCGGGCCGACGCCGTCGGGCGGACGGGAACGGGCGGGCCTCCCCCGTCACCAGCCCGGGTAGCGGACCCGCCAGTGCGGATCGCGGGCCCGCTGGTACTCGCCGCCCCCGGGCGAGTCCACGTACTGCTGCAGCAGGTCCCGGGCCAAGGTGTCCAGCTCCCAGGCGAGTTCGAGCCGGCCGAGCAGGCCGACCGGCAGGGCGCCGACGCCGTGCGCGGCCCCGAGCAGCGCACCGGCCGTGGTCGCCACCGAGCAGCCGTCCGGCGCGCCGGCCGCGAACTGCAGGGCGCTGCCGACGGTCTCGCGGCCCGGGAAGCGGGAGACGACCAGCAGGGCGCCGAGCAGCGCCGAGGCGGCGGTCGCATCCGGGGCGATCCGGGCGAGCTGCGCGGGGTCCGGTGCGCCGGCGGGGTTCCACAGCAGGTCGAGCACCGTTTCCGGGGTCTCCGGGGGCGGTAGCGGCAGGCTGCGGACCACGAGGTCGAACGGATGGCCGTCGGCCGGCCGCGCCTGCGTCCGCGCGCGGATCGGATCGTCCCCGGTGAGGCAGGCCGCCGCCAGTCCGGCCGCCAAAACGGCCGCCCCCTGGGCGTCCGGGGCGCCGTGGGTCAGCGCGGCGGTCTCCCGGACCGACTGGGCACAGTCCTCCGGCCCCGACAGGGCCCACGGGACGCCGAGGGCGAGGGCGCGGGTCAGCGCGTGCGCCCCGCGGCTCCCGTTCACCGGCTCCGTCGGGCTCCCCTTGCTCCCCCCGTTCAGGGCCGCCGTGGTCGCCGGCGCCGAACCGCGGCGCTCGCGCAGCGCCGGCACCTGGGCGAGCCAGCCGTCCGGCCAGGGCCGGTCGGTGCCGCCCGACCACTGCTCGGCGATCCGGGGCGACGCGGCGCCCTGCACATGAGCCCAGCGGCCGTAGGCGTGCCACACCACGGACGGCCCGTGGCAGATGCCGCGGTGGTTCATCCGCATCGACGCGCGGATGGCCCCCTCGACGGTGAAGGCCGCCAACTGCGTGGCCACCCCGATCCGAAGCGGCCCGGCCTCCGGCCACCGGCCCCGGACCACACCCGCCGCGTCGCCCAGGGCCGCCCCGAGCACCAGCCCCCGCACCCGCGCCTCGTCCACCCCTGCGTGCACCATCGCCCGCCTCCCCCGTTGCCTTCGTCGATCGACGGGGATACCCCATCACGCCGGGGCGAGCCGACGGGGGTGCGGGCGGGGCGGTAGGGCGGGACGCGGCGGCGGGGCCGCCGGGGATGCGGGTGGGGCGGTAGGACGGGCCCGCGGCGGGCTGCACGGGGGCGGGGCGGGGGCGGTTCAGCGGTGCGGGCGGATTCTGCGGGCGGGGTCGGTTCGTGCCCCTTCGGACACCGGGCGGCGGTGCCCGGGTGCAGGGGTGGCGGGCTGCCGGTACCCCTTCGCCCACCGGCCTGGACGGATCGGCCGTCCACGAAACAGCATCGGGTGACAGTTCGTCACATCACCACCGCTGCCCATTCCGTGGAGGACCGAAGTGCACCCACGTTCCCGTCCCAGGGCCACGGCGCTCGGGGCGAGCGCCGCCCTGAGCCTGGCGCTCACGCTCACCCTCGGCGCCTCCCCCGCCCTGGCCGCCCCGCCGGGCCCGGGCGCCGAACCCGATCCCGTCCCGGGCCTGGTGGCCGGGGAGGGCACCGCCGCACCGCAGTTGGTGACCGGGCTGGCCGAGGCGGCTCCCGGCAGTCCGGGCGAGGCGGCCCGGGCCCATCTCGCCGCGCACGCCGACCGGTACCGGATCGACGCCGGGAAGCTGACCGAGCTTGCGGTCGAGAGCACGGCCGCCGACCGGCACACCGTCCGGTTCCAGCAGGTGCACGGCGGTGTGCCGGTGCTCGGCGGGCAGTACCTGGTGCGCCTCGTCGGAGAGGGTGCCGGCCAGCGGGTGGAGTCCGCCGGCGGCAAGTACTTCACCGGGCTGACCGCGCCGACCACCGCCGCCGTCCCCGACACGGTGCTGCGCAGGGCGGCGCTCGGTACGGTCGCGGACCCGCGCGCCCGGGCCGAAGCCACCGCCGAGGACCGCGGCGCGATCGTCCTGCCGGGCGGCGCCGGGCGGTTGACCCGGCACTTCACCGTGCGCTCGGTCGACCCGGCCACCGGGGAGCGGCAGGCCCGGGAGGTCTACGTGGACGCCGTGCTCGGGGCGGTCGCCCTCGCCCACGACGCCCAGAGCCCGTTCCTCGCCGCCGGCAGCCGCAGCGGCACGGACGCCGGGTCCGCCCCCGGCACCGACCGCGCCGCCGACGCCCACACCGCCCGTACCGCCACCGCGAGTGCCGCCGACCGCGCCGGGTCCGCCCCCGAGCCCGCCACCGGCACCGCGCCGAACATCCTGGGCCGCACCGTGCCGGTGGACGTCGCCCGCCAGCCGGACGGGAGCTACCGGCTGGTCGACCTCACCCGGTCCGGCGGCATCAGCACCTACGACGGCACCGGCCGGGACTACACCGAGTTCGGCGGTCCGATACCCGACGACTTCCCGCCGGTCGGCTCGCCCGGCCCGGCCTTCCCGGCGGCCACCGGCACCAGCGGCGCCACCGACGCCCACGTCAACGCCGGCACCGTGTACGACTTCTACCGCGACCGGCTGGGACGGCAGGGGATCGACGGCAAGGGCGGCCCGATCGTCTCCGTGGTGAACGTGAGCAACGGCGGCCAGCCCTTCCCGAACGCCTCCTGGGACGGGCGCAAGATGATCTACGGGAACGGCGACGCCAAGTTCCGCCCGTTCTCCGCGGCCCTCGACGTGGCCGGCCACGAGATGACCCACGGCGTCATCCGGAGCACCGCCAACCTGGTGTACGCCGGGCAGTCCGGGGCCATGAACGAGGCGCTGGCCGACTACTTCGGCAACGCCGTGGAGGTCACCGCCCGCGGCATCCCGATGACCGACCCGCGGGCCGCGCTGCTCGGCCAGGACCTCTGCCGCACCGGCACCCCCGAGGAGTGCGCGCTCCGTCGGCTGGACGACCGGCGCACCACCGTCGACCACTACCTCGGCGCCGGGAACGCCCTCGACAGCGGCGGCGTGCACCTCAACTCCACCATCTTCAGCGGCGCACTCTGGGACGTCCGGCGCACCCTCGACCCGCTCGTCGCCGACCGGCTGGTCTACCGCGCCCTGACCGAGTACCTCACCCCGCTGGACGACTTCGTGGACGGGCGCAACGCGGTGCTCGCCGCGGGCCGCTCCCTCGGCCTGAGCCGCGCCGAACTCCGCACAGTGGCAAGGGCGTTCGACGCCCACGGGATCCGGTCCGGCTGGCAGAGCCGGCTCGGGACGGACAGCCGCCCGCTGCTGCAGGACGTCTCCACCCCGGTCGGGCCCGCCGCCGGCGGCGGCCACTGGGTGTCGAGCAACTCCGACGGCCAGGGCGGCACCGCCCTCTACACCGGCTCCACCACCGTGCCCGGCACCCCGACCCGGCTCAGCCCGCCGGACGGGCGGATCCACGGCTGGCCCGCCACCGACGGCCGCACCGCCGTCTGGCTGGCGATCGGGCCCGACTCCGAAGGCACCTGGGCGACGGAGGTGCTGGCCCGCCCGCTGTCCGGAGGGCAGATCCGCAGCCTGTTCAAGTCCTCGGTCGCCTCCCCCACCGGCGTGCAGGTGTCCGGCGGGGACATCGCCTTCACGGTGACGGACTCCACGAGCGACCGCACCCGGGCCCACCTCTCCCGCAACGGCGGGCCGGCAGTGGAGCTCCCGCTGCCCGACGGCCACACCCTCGGGACCGTCACCCTCCGGGACGGCCTGCTCGGCTGGATCGAGTCCTGGACGACCGCGGACGCCGCCGTGCAGGCGCCCACGATCCACTCGATCGCCGACGGCCGGGTCACCGTCCAGTACCCGGTGAGCGCCCCGAAGGGCACCCAACCGCCGTACCTCGCCGCCCCGGCCCTCGCGGACGGCCGGCTGGTCTGGCTGGACGTGCCGGCGGACCGCAAGGGCGGCACCGCGATCCGTTCCGGCGCCGCGGACGGCTCGGGGGTGACCACCCTGCTCGCCGCCGACGCACCCCACACCCCGACGGGCACCCTCGAGGTCACCGTCTCCGATCGGGCCGTCACCTTCCAGGAGCAGGGCCCGAAGCCGAGCACCGGCTGGTCGAACGCCGCGCTCCCGAAGCTGTACCAGCTCCCGGTCACCGGCGGCGCCCCCGTGCGGCTCTCCTGCAACCGGGGCAGCCAGTCCGCCCCCGCCGCCGACCAGGGCACCCGGGTCGTCTGGCTGGACGCCACGGCCGGCCGCCAGGACCTCGCGGTCCGCAACCGCCCGGCGGTCGCCTGCTGATTCCACCGGTCGCCTGCTGATCCGGGCCTCCGCGACCGCAGGCCTCGCCGTGGGGCCCCGGGGCCCGGGGGGCCGGGGGGGGGGGGGTGGGTTGGTGGGGGGGGGGGGGGGGGGTGCGTGGGGGGGGCGCCCCCCGCGGGCCACGACCCGGGGGTCGTTGGTGGTGAG
>NZ_JBSGXP010000124.1:17965-26186 GCF_053610105.1 Kitasatospora sp. NPDC054939
GGCGGTCTTCTCCCCGGGGGTGGCTGTGGTTGCGGGCCGCCCGGGCCGGCGGGCCCGGGGTTCGCCGGGGGGGCGGGGGGGCGGGGGGCCCCACGCCGCTGTCGGGCGCGGCCGTTGCCGCTCAGAGGGCGAGCGGGCGCTCCACCGGGGCGTTCCAGTCCGGGAGGACCGCCCCCGGGGTGGTGAAGGTCGCGAAGTCGGTGGTCTCCGTGAACTCCTTCCGCTGGTAGAGGTCGCGGGCGTAGGCCCACAGGTGCGGGTACTCGGCGAGACCGGGGTTGATCGCGCGGTCGTGGTTGGACCGGGCGTCGTAGCGCACCAGCGTCACCCAGAGCCGGACGTCGGCCTCGGTCAGCCGGTCGCCCAGCAGGTAGCGGCGGCCGGCCAGGCGCGCGTCCAGCTCCGCGAAGGTGTCCAGCAGCACGCTCCGGGCCGCGAGCGCCGCCCCGCCGGTGCCGGCGGCGGCGTTGACCCCGTGGTTGACCGCCGGGCCGAGCCTGGCGTCCAGCTCCTCGATCGCGTCCCGCAGGTCCTCCGGGTAGGTGTCGGCGCCGTTGCCCCACCGCCGGAACCGGGTGGCCAGGTCGATGCCGAGGGTCCGGAAGTCGTTGCTGACCACCCGGCCGGTGCGGCGGTCCCAGAGCGTCGGCACCGAGACGTGCCCGTCGAAGCCCGGCTCGGTGCGCTCGTACGCCTCGCGGAGCAGGGTGAAGCCGTTCACCGGGTCCGGGCCGTGGGACTCCCGGAAGGCCCAGCCGCGGGCGTCCCGCTCGCCGTCCACGTACGAGACGGAGACCACGTCCGACAGCCCGTTGAGCGCGAGCTGCAGGGTCACGCGCTGCGCCCACGGGCAGAACCAGCCCGCGTAGACGTGGTAGCGGCCGGGCTCGGCGGCGAAGCCGCTGCTGCCGTCCTCGGTGATCCGGCCGGTGAAGCGGTAGAGCGGGCGCTCGTCGCCCGGCGCCCGGGTGATCCGGTACTCGCCGTACCGGGCGGTGTCGGCGGGGTCGGCGTAGGTCACGCCGGTGGTGTCGGACGTGTCGGACGTGTCGGTGGTGTCGGTCGCGTGCTGGCTCACATCGAACTCCTCGGCAGGGTCGGAACGGTGCGGTGCTGCGGCTCGGGTGGCGCTGGGGACCGGTGGCGGTGGACCGGTGGTGGTAGGGGCCAGTGGGTGGCGGTGGACCGATGGTGGGTGGCGGTGGACGGCGGGCCGGTTCAACAGGAGCGCAGGAAGCGGTCCAGGACCCGCGTCCCGAACTCCAGCGCGTCGACCGGGACCCGCTCGTCCACCCCGTGGAAGAGCGCGGTGAAGTCCAGCTCGGCGGGCAGCCGCAGCGGCGCGAAGCCGAAATGGCGGATGCCCAGCCGCTGGAACGCCTTGGCGTCGGTCGCCGCCGACAGCATGTACGGCAGCACCCGGGCGCCCGGGTCCTCGGCGCCGATGGCGAGCGCCATCGCGTCCACCAGTGCGCCGTCGAAGTAGGTCTGCACGGCGGGCAGGCTGTCCCACACGAGTTCGACGTCCGGGCCCAGGACGTCGGCGAGTTCGGCCGCGACCGCCTCCTCCCGGCCGGGCAGGAAGCGCACGTCGACGGTCGCCCGGGCCTGCGAGGGCACGACGTTCCCGGCCCGGCCGGCGTCCAGCACGGTGACGTTGGCGGTGTCGCGCAGGCTCGCGCCGATCAGCCGCGAGAGGTGCCCGAGCCGGGCGACCGCCGCCTCCGGATCGCGCTCGTCGAACGGCACGCCGGTCAGGTCGGCGACGCCCTCCAGCAGTTCGCGGACCGGGTCGGTGAGGATCAGCGGGAACCGGTGGCCGTCCAGCCGGGCGACGGCCCGGGCGAGCTTGGCGATCGCGCTGTCGGTGTGCAGCATCGAACCGTGCCCGGCGGTGCCGGTGGTGCGCAGCCGCAGCCACATGGCGCCCTTCTCGGCCGTCTCGACGAGGTAGGCGCGCGCCCCGCCGTCGAAGGTGGCCGAGAAGCCGCCGACCTCGCCGATCGCCTCGGTGACCCCCTCGAACAGCTCCGGGTGGTCGTCGACCAGTTTGCGCGCGCCCTGGAAGCCGCCGTTCTCCTCGTCGGAGACGAAGGCGAAGACCAGGTCGCGCGGCGGGACGACGCCCTCGCAGCGGAACCGGCGGGCGACGGCCAGGGTCATCGCGACCATGCCCTTCATGTCGACGGCGCCGCGCCCCCAGACGTAGCCGTCGCGCACCTCGCCCGAGAACGGGTGGACCGTCCACTCCCCGGGGTCGGCGGGCACCACGTCGAGGTGGCCGTGGACCAGCAGCGCGCCGCGCGACGGGTCGGCGCCGGGCAGTCGGACGATCACGTTGCCGCGCCCGGGGCCGGTCTCCAGGTAGGTCGGCACGTACCCGGCCTCGGCGAGGCGGGCGGCCACATACTCGGCGGCGGCGCGTTCGGTGCTCACCGCGCCGGGGTCGGCGGGGTTGGTGGTGTCGATCGCGATCAGTTCGGAGGCCAGCGCGACGACCTCGCGCACGGCCGCAGCCGGGTCGGCCGGTTCGGCCCGGTCGGTCGGGTCGGCCCGGTCGGTCGGGTCGGCCCGGTCGGTCGGGTCGGCCAGCGGGTGGTGCGGCGGCGGGCCCTCCGGGCGGCCGGGCGGGGCGCCGGAGGGAACGGGTACGGGGTTTCGGGGCATGCGGAGGCCGTTCCTGGTCGCGAGCTGCGGGGTCGGGTCGTGACGGGCCGTCGGGCGGCGCCCGGGGCGCACCGCGGCCGGGCCGTTGCGGCTGGCCGTGGCGGGTCGTCGGGGGTCGCCGGGCGGTCCGCGGGCGGGACCTGGCACGCGGACGCCGACGGGCGTACGAGCACCGGCGTACGAGCGCCGACGGGCGCGCGGGCGGCGGATGCCCGGGCGGCGGGTCCTACGGGCGACAGAGGCCGGTCGGGGATCCACAGGCGTCGATCCAGCGGCGGGCCACCAGCCGGGCGCCACGGGCGGTCTGCGGGCCGGCGGTCGTACCGGACGCCGCGCGCGACCGCAGCGGGTGCCCGAAGAGCCCCTGCTCGCCTGCCGGTTGGCGTGCCTGCATCGTCCGTCCGTTCCGCGTCCGGTGACCGTGGAGGCCAACAGTACTCCCCGGCGGGGCCGGTGCCACGGGCGGTCCGGGATTCCGATCGCCGAGGACCGGTGCCCGGGTGCTGTCCGGCCGCGGGCGGATGCCCGGGAACCGCAGGCCGCAAGCCTGTTCACGGGGAGTCTGCGCCGTGTTCACCGGGCGCCGCGGGAAGTCCGGCACAGCTGCTGCCGGTTGTCATGACTGAAACAGCGTCAGTCTGGGCATAAGGTGGATGGGCCCGCCGATGGGCCCGGCCGCAACTCCCCCACGAGTGCAGCCGGGCACCGGGCCGGCGACCGGGCCTGGGCGTGACTCCCCCCACGGAGTGGCGACCAGGCCCGCATCCGTTCAACCAGCAATACGCAGCGTACATGTCATCTCCACGTAGCGCTACCGCACGGTTCAGGAAGCCTTCGCCCTCCCCGGGACACCGCCCGGGGAGGGGCTCGGCATGCCCTCAGACGGCCTCCAGGCGCTCCACGATCTGCTCGCACAACTCGTGGGTGCGCAGGGCGTCGTGGGCGTCGACGACCTTGCCCGAGACGACCGCGTCGAGGAAGGCCAGCACCACCTGCTCGATACCGCGCTGGCGGGCCACCGACACCCAGTCCCCGCGCCGCCGGACGGTCGGCTGGCCCCGGTGGTCGACCACCTCGGCGAGGTTGCGCACCTCCCGCTTGGAATCGCCGCCGGACACCTCCAGCACCTCCTCCGTCGAGCCGGAGAGCCGGTTCATGATGCCCAGCGCCGTGAAGCCGTCCCCGGCCAGCGTGAGCACCAGGTGCTCCACCAGGCCGTCCCGCACCCGGGATCGGACATCGACGTGCTCGATCTCGCCCGGCACCAGGAACCGCAGCAGGTCCACCACGTGGATGAAGTCGTCGAAGACCATCGAGCGCGGCGCCTCGGGCAGGCCCTCGCGGTTCTTCTGCAGGACGATCAGGTCCCGCGGCCGCTCCTTCGCCTGCACGTAGCCCGGCGCGTACCGGCGGTTGAAGCCCACCATCAGCGAGCGCCCCGTGCGGTCGGCGAGGTCGACCAGGCGGCGGGAGCCGTCGAGCGTGTGGTCCAGCGGCTTGTCCACGTACACGTCGACCCCGGCCGTCAGCAGCGCCTCCACGATCGGCACGTGCTGATCGGTCGCCGCGTGCACGAACGCCGCCCGGATCCCGCTGCCGATCAGCTCCCCGAGATCCGTGAACCGCTGCTCCGGCGCGATCCGGTACGCCGCCCCGATCCGGTCCAGCTTCGCCCGGTCCCGGGTCATCAGCCGCAGGTCCAGGCCCGGCAGCGCGGCCAGCACCGGCAGGTACGCCTTCTGTGCGATGTCGCCGAGCCCGATCACCCCGACCGGGAGCAGGGCGTCAGGGGCAGTGGTCGAGCTCATCGGATGTCTCCCGTGGTGCGTGCGGTCGCCGGCCCCACCCACCCTATGCGCCCGGCCGCACCCGCCGGGCGCCCCGCTCGCGGGCGCAGGCTGCGGCGACCGCCGGCCCAACGGTCTGCGCCCCCGGCGCGCTCCGCAGTCGAGTGCGCCGGGGGCGGGGACCGTGCACCGCCGGTGGGCCCCCGTCAGTCGGCGGTCGCCCGGCCGGTGGCGTTGCGGACGGTCGGGGCGAGCGCCGCCGCGGCGGCGATCACCGCCATGGCCAGGCCGGCGGCGAGGGCGACCCGGCCGGAGCCCAGGGCGTCCAGCAGGAACCCGCCGAGCAGGGCGCCCGCGGTACTGGCCCCGCTGACCAGCAGGCCCGCGGTGGCGCCGGCCCGGCCCTGGAGGGCGTCGGGGGTGATCCGGATCTGGTAGACCGCGGCGAGGACGTTCAGCACCCCGCCGACGTAGTTCATCGCCGCGAACAGCGCCCCCAGCGTGAACGGGTCGCGGGCGAGCGCCATCACCGGCATCAGCAGCGCCCACAGCACGGTGCTGCCGATCAGCACGGCCCGCAGGCTCAGCCGGGGCATCCACCAGCGGGCGCTGAGCGCGCCCAGCATGCCGCCGACCCCGCTGACGGCCAGCACCACGCCCACCGTGCCGGGCGAGCGCCCCTCCTCCTTCACCAGGATGAACGGGACGGTCAGGATGAGGACCTGGAAGAGCACGTTGGCGCCCGCCACGGTGGCCAGCGCGATCCGCAGGAAGCGCTGCCCGCGCACCCAGGCGATGCCCTCCTTCAGCTCCGCCCCGAGCCGGCGCGGCCCGGCCGGGCGCTGCTCCTGGAGGCTCGTCCGGATCATCAGCAGTCCGGCCAGCGACACCAGGTGGCTCACCACCGCGAAGAGGAACGGCCAGCTGCGGCCCAGTGCGAACAGCACGCTGCCCAGCGGGCCGCCGAGCAGTCCGGCGGCCCGCCCGCGGGCCTCGTTCTGGGAGAGGGCGGCCCCGAGCTGCTCCTCGGGGACGACGTTGCGGACAGCGCCCCGCTCGGCGAGCTGGTGCACCAGCGCGAGGCTGCCCTCCACGAAGGCGACCGCGATCAGCTGGGGCAGCCAGACGTGGCCGGCCGCCACCGCGAGGACGACCGTCGCCAGGGCGGCGGCGCGGCCGAGGTCGCAGCCGATCATGAGCCGGCGGCGGTCCCAGCGGTCGACCAGCGCGCCGGCCGGCAGCTGCACCAGCAGGCTGGGCAGCAGCGCGGCCGAGGTGACCAGGCCCGCCCGGGCGCCCGAGCCGGTGTGGGCGAGCACCAGGAGTCCGTAGCTCACCGCGGCGGCCCGGGAGCCGAGCAGCGAGGCGCCGACCCCGGTCCACAGCAGGAGGAAGTCGCGGTTGCGGCGCAGGGGTACCGCCGCGGGGGCGGGGGTGGGGCCCGTTCCGGTGGTCGTGTCGGTGCTCATGCGCCGGCCTCCCGGTGGCGGCGGAGGACCTCGGCGACGGTGCGGGCGACGTGCGCCACCGGGGCGGCGTCCATCATGCCCGCGTGGCTGGCCTCGACCGGGTGGTCCTCGATGGTGCCGCTGACGTACTGCTCCCAGGCCCGCACGTCCGGGGAGCCCTCGGGCCGTTCCAGCAGCGCGGTGAAGTACAGCAGGTCGCCGTCGAAGCGGCCGGTGCGGTGGTCGCGCAGGATGAGGCTGCTGTTGACCGAGGAATCCCGCATCGCCTCGATCTCGGCCGCGCTCAGCCCCTGGAGGACGCTCAGCTCCCGGCGCATCACCTCGGCCAGCTCGGAGTCCTCGCCGACCGACTGCTGCATGGACTCCACGCCGCCGCCGAACTCGCCCATCAGCCGGCCCATGCGGGCGCGCTCGGCGTCCGGGTCGAGGCGTTCCAGCAGGTCGCTCGGGCAGGAGTCGAGCATCACCAGCAGCGAGACCCGCTCGCCCAGCTCCTGCAGCCGCACCGCCATGGCGTGTGCCGCGTTGCCGCCGAACGACCAGCCCAACAGCCGGTAGGGGCCCTCGGGTTGGACGGTCCGCAGCTGGTCGAGGTAGTCGTCGACCAGCTGCTCGATGCTCTTCGGCAGCGCCTCGGGCTCGGTGATCCCCCGGGCCTGCAGCGCGTACACCGGCTGGTCGTCGTCCAGGTACGGGACGAAGCGCGCGTAGCACCAGCCGAGGCCGCCGACCGGGTGCACGCAGAACAGCGGGGTGGCGCTGCCGGTCGTACGGATCGGCAGCAGCACGTCCAGGGCGTTGCTCTGCGCCCCCTCGCTGTCGATCCAGGCGGCCAGCCGGGCCACGCTGGGGGCCTCGAACACGGCCCGGATCGGCACCTCGACACCCAGCACGGACCGGATCCGGGCCACCAGCCGGGTGGCCAGCAGGGAGTGGCCGCCGAGGTCGAAGAAGCCGTCGTCGACGCCGACCCCCGGCAGCCCCAGGACCTCGGCGAAGAGGTCGTGCAGGGCGCTCTCGCGGGCGCTCCCCGGTGGGCGTCCGCCGCTCGTGGCGAGGTCCGGTGCGGGCAGGGCCCGGCGGTCGAGCTTGCCGTTCGGGGTGAGCGGCAGGGCGGCCAGCTCGACGACGGCCGAGGGCACCAGGTGCGGCGGCAGGATCCGCCGCAGGTACCCGGTGTCCACCGGCACCCCGCCGGACGGCACCACGTACCCGACCAGCCGCAGACCGCCGGGGCCGTCCTCGCGGGCCACCACCGCGGCCCGGGCCACGCCGGGGCAGCCGGCCAACGCGGCCTGCACCTCGCCGAGTTCGACCCGGACGCCGCGGATCTTCACCTGGTCGTCGGTCCGGCCGAGGAACTCCAGCGCACCGTCGGGGAGCCACCGCACGATGTCGCCGGTGCGGTACATCCGGGCGCCCGGCGCGCCGTACGGGTCGGGCAGGAACCGGTCCGCCGTGAGATCCGGCCGGTTGGCGTAGCCGCGGGCCAGGTCGCCACCGGCCAGGTGGAGTTCGCCCGGGACGCCCGGCGGCACGGGTCGCAGCCCCGGGTCGAGGACGTGGGCGCGGGCGTTGGCGATCGGCCGGCCGATGGGGATCCGGGTGTGCGCCGGGAGCCCCGCCCCGACGGGCTGGTAGGTCGCGGTCATGGTGCACTCGGTGGGGCCGTACTGGTTGACCAGCTGCCAGTCGGAGCCCAGCCGGGCGGCCCGGGCCGCGTGCGCACCGGTCAGCGCCTCCCCGCTGACCAGGCCCATCCGCAGGCTCGGCGACGGGGCCGTGTCGGTGTCCTCGGCCGCATCGGCCAGTGCGCCGAGCACGGTGGGCACCAGCGACAGCAGCACGCTCACCCGGTGCCGGTTCAGCGCCGCCAGCAGCGCGTACGGGTCCTTGGCGTCCTGCGGCGGCACCAGGACGAGGCGGGCGCCGGCGGTGAGGGTGCCGAACAGGTCGCGGACGGAGGGGTCGAAGGAGAGCGAGGCCAGGTTCAGCACGGCGTCCCCGGGCCCGAGCCCGGTGAGTCCGTGCAGGTGGGCCAGGTAGCCGACGGCTCCGCTGTGCCGCACCGCCACGCCCTTGGGGCGGCCGGTGGAGCCGGAGGTGTAGATCACGTAGGCGAGGTTCTCGGGGTGCAGCCGGCCGGTGCGGTCGGGGTTGCGGTCGGCCTCGCCGGACCGCCCCGCGGGGTCGACGGGCTCGGCGACGGGCTCGGCGACGGGCTCGGCGGCGAGCGCGGCGGGGTCGAGCAGCAGGGCCGCGCGGGAGTCCTGCAGCATGAACTCCACCCGCTCCTGC
>NZ_JBSGXP010000125.1:0-26139 GCF_053610105.1 Kitasatospora sp. NPDC054939
GGGTGCGCACCCGGCGGCCGGCCCGTGCCGGGGCGGTGGATCCGCCCCGGCCGCGCGGTACTGACGGCGCGTCGGAGGTGGGGCGCCGACCGTCAGAAGGGGTTGGTACAGACGGTGGTCTGCTCGGCGGCGTTGAGGGCCGGCCCGCCGGTGGCGCAGATCATGGTCAGCAGATCGGTGGCCACCCGAGGGGTGGTGGCCCGGGCCGATCCGTACTGGACGGTGGTGGAGGAGGCAACGGTCACCCAGGGGCTGCCCCAGGCGCGCTGCGTCTTCACCTCGACCCGGACGAGGGTCGGCCGGCTCGGGTCGGCGCCGGCCACGCGGGCCACGCCGACGATGCCGGATCCGTTCTTCTCCGACCAGACGCAGGGCTGGTCGATCACGGCGGTGCAGCTCTGCTCGCCGTTCTCGGTCGCCACCGTCGTCGCCGAGGCGGGGGCGGCCGTCCCAGCCGCGATCCCTGCCGCAGCGATCAGCAGAGCTGCGATCCGAGTGCGCATGATATGAACCTCCTTGGAAACGAAGGGAATCTCACTTCGTGGGACGAGTCTTGCACAGATTGTGAGCATGCCATATGTGGGCTGCATCACACTCAAGGTGACGGTTCAACTACATTCCGCAACAGTCCGGCAGTGTTCACCGGGGCGCCGCCCGCCCGGCCGGCCGTTCACCCCCTGGTCATCCGCGGTCCCGGTCGTTCTGTCCGCCGCCTCCAGTCGCTCGGCGCACCCGCCGTCCCCCGCCGCTCGGCGCACCCGCGGTCCCGGCCGCCCGCTGCGCCCGCGGCCCCGTCGCCCGGCGAACCCGCCGGCCCGGCCGTTCGACGCGGCCTCCGGCCGACCCGGCAACCGGTGAACCCGTCGTCACTCGTCCGGGTTGTCGGCCCGTCGCCGTGGCCCCCCGGGGCCGTTCGGGCGGATACCATCGACCCGGCCCACGGACGTGCCCGACCCCGCGGAGGTGGCTGCGTGGACACGGTCATCGTTCAACTGCCCGAACCCGTACGGGGATCGGGCGACCGGCGCAGCCCGGCGCTGCTGCGGATGGGGCCCGGGGAGAGCGCGGACTTCGGCCGGGGCGAGCCCGGCCGGCCGCTCGCCGTCCCGCTCGCCGACCAGGGCGTCTCCCGGCGGGCCGGCCGCATCACCGCGGCCGAGGACTACTGGCGGCTCTCCAACTTCAGCGCCTCGGCCACGTACGTGGTGGAGAACCTGGAGGGCGCGGGGGAGCACATCAAGGTCGCGCCCGGGCGCCTCGGTGCGCCGGTGCCGTTCGAGTTCTCCCGGGTGCTGCTCCCGGCGCTCGGCGAGCCCGCCGCCTTCAAGGTGTTCGCGCCCCAACACGCCTTCCTGGACGAGGAGTCCGGTCCGAGCGGTGGTGAACGGACGGTCAGCCCGTTCGCCCTGGACCCGACCGCCAAGTACTTCCTGGTGCTGCTCGCCCTGTGCGAGCCGCGGTTGCGCTCGCCCTCCTCGGCGGCCGTCCCCGGGGCGACCGAGGTGGTGCAGCGGCTGCAGGCGCTGCCGACCTGCCGGGGGCTGACCCGGTCCGCCGTGAACTACCACATCGACTACCTGGTGGACGCCAAGCTGCGACTGCGCGACCCGGAGGCCGTGACGGAGCCCGCCGACGGCGGCGGCAAGCGGGAGGAACTCGTCGCCCTGGCCCTGCGGTTCGACCTCGTCCGGGAGGAGCACCTCGCCCTGCTCCCGCCCCGGCGCCGCTGAACCGCCGTGCCGCGCACCGGCGCAGCGCACGACGGCGGGCCCGGCGGGCCTCGGCCCGCCCGATCGGGCTCGGGGCCGGGGCCGGGCGGGGCGAACGGATCCGGGCCTGGCGGATCCGGGCAGCCCCCCTCCGAAGCCGCCCCGGACGCCCGGAACACCCTTGACGCGCCGCTCGCCGTGCCGGTCGGCTACCGGGTGGCCGGCTGGCGGATCGGCGAGCCGATCGGCGCCGGGGCCTGGGGCCGGGTGTTCGCCGCCTCCGGCGGGGGCGCGCTGCCGGACGCGGCGGCGAAGTTCCTCCATCCGGGCCGGCTCAGCCCTGGCCAGCGCCGGACGATGGCCCAACTCGCCGACCGTGAAATGGCGTTCAGCCGCAGCGCCGACCACCCCAACCTGATCCGGACGCTCGCCGTGACCACCGTCGAGGACCCCGGCCGCCCCGGACTCGACGGCGCCGTGGTGCTGGTGATGGAACGCGCCGAGCGCAGCCTGCACGACCTGCTGGCGGGTGCGCAGCCGCGCACGCCGGTGGCGGGGGCGGCGCGCATCCTGGCCGACGTCTGCGCCGGGCTCACCCACATGCACCGGACGGGCTGGGTGCACGGCGACCTCAAGCCCGCCAATGTGCTGCTGATGGCGGACGGCACCGCCAAGCTCGCCGACTTCGGCCTGACCGCCGAACTCGACGGCACCCACGCGTACGCGCCGCCGCTCGGCTCGCCCGACCACGTACCGCCCGAGTGGTGGTCGCAGCGCAGCGGGCCCCGAGGGGTGGCGTTGCGGCCGAGCGCCGACCTGTGGGCCTTCGGCGTGCTCGCCCACCAGCTGCTGACCGGCGGCCTGCACCCGTTCCTGGGCGCGACCGCGCGGGCCCGGGCGCTCGCCGCGCAGTCGTACGCGCGGGGAGCCGCCCCGCTGCGGCTGGACGACGGGCTGCCGGAGCCCTGGCGGGAGGTGGTCGCCGCCTGTCTGACGGTCGACCGGCGGGAACGCGCCGCCGTGGACCTGGCGGCGCTGCTGGCCCGGACGTCGGTCGGTGCGCCGGGGGTACGGACGGCCTCGGTCGCGCGACCCCGCCGCCGTGGCGTGCGGGCCGTGCTGGTCCCCGCGGCGGGTCTGGTGCTCGCGGTGACCGGTCTCGCGGCGTCGGCCGTCCTCCCGGGCGCGGCCGTCCTGCCGGCGGCCGACCGGGGGCGCCCGCCCCCACCCGTGGCGGGCGCCATCCCGGCCGGCGCCGACGTCCCCGCCGGGCTGCGCGGCCCGATCGAGGACGCTGCGCGGCGCTGCCCCGAACCGGAGATCACCCCGGTGGTGCTGGCCGCGATGCTCAAGGCCGAGAGCAACTTCGACCCGGCCGCCGCCCGCCCGGAGAGCAACGAGTACGGCATCGCGATGTGGACGCCGACGGTGTTCAACGCCTGGGCACTGGACGCCGACCACGACGGGCGCAAGGACTACCTCTCGCCGCCGGACGCGATCGCCGCCATGGGCGGCTACGCCTGCTGGCTCGCCCAGCGCTTCAAGCAGCGCGGCCTGACCGGCAGCCTGCCCGGGCTGGTCGCGGCCGGCTACCGGACCAGCGACAAGACGGTGGCCGAGGCCGGCGGGGTACCCGAGCGGGTCCGCCCGCACGTGGCGAAGGTGCTCGGGTACCTGGCCGAGTACGGCGGCTGACCGCCCGGCCCCGGCGCGCGGGAGGCGCGCGTCAGCAGTTCGGCAGCCCCGGGACGCGCTCGTCGTTGCCGCCGCCGGACAGGTAGATGACGTTCACCCACACGCCCTTGTTGCCGTTGTCGTCGTCGGTCTTCGCCCACCAGTTGTTGCGGTACGCGCCGTCGGTCACCGTGCTGCCGACGGCCTGGCAGTAGAAGTAGTTGGTGCCGGCGTTGAGCGTGCCGGCCCGGACGTTGCCCGCGAAGTAGGTCGGGGCGGTCTTCCAGACGTTGCAGTTGTACTTGCCGCCGCCGATGCCGTAGCAGCCGGCCGCCGCGTCGGCGGCGCCGGCCGCCAGGCCGATCGTGGCGACCCCGAGCGCCGCCGTCGCGGTGGCCAGCGCCAGCGCGCGGACTCCGGGGATCCTGCGGAAACGGGACATGGGGTGCTCCTTCGTACAGGGAGTCGACAGGTGTGGACGGACGGTGCCGGTGCGGTGGCACTCCGTCACGCCCCCAAGGGAACCAGGGCCCGCGGGTGTGTGGTACCTGACATCTGTCAGGGTGCCCGGGGAGTCATCCGGGCCGGGGCACGGCGGGATGCGATGCTCGGCGGCATGATCAGCAAGCTCAGAGCGACCGCCGCGCACTGGACCGTCTTCGTTCCGGTGCTGGCGTTCGTGGCACTCGTCCTCACCTGGCACCGCGACCTGCCCGGATGGGGGGTGGGGCTGGTCTCCTGCTTCCTCGCGGGGGCCGTCCTGGCCGCCGTCCACCACGCGGAGGTGATCGCGCACTGGGTCGGGGAGCCGCTCGGGTCGCTGGTGCTGGCGGTGGCCGTGACCGTCATCGAGGTGGCCCTGATCGTCACCCTGATGGCCGACGGCGGCGAGAAGGCCGCCACCCTGGCCCGGGACACCGTGTTCGCCGCCCTGATGATCACCTGCAACGGGATCGTCGGCGTCTCCCTCCTGGTCGCCGCGCTCAAGTACCGGGTGGCGGTGTTCAACGCCGAGGGCACCGGCGCCGCCCTCGCCTCGATCGCCACCCTGGCGACGCTCAGCCTGGTGCTGCCGACCTTCACCACCAGCTCGCCCGGCCCGCAGTTCAACACGACCCAGCTGGTCTTCGCCGCCACCGCGTCCCTGGTGCTGTACGGACTGTTCGTGGCCACCCTGACGGTCCGCCACCGGGACTACTTCCTGCCGGTCACCGCCGAGGGAAAGGTGCTGAAGGAGGAGGACCACGCCGACCCGCCCACCACCCGCGCCGCCCTGCTCAGCCTGCTGCTGATGGGCGTCGCCCTCGTCTCCGTGGTGGGCCTGGCCAAGGGCGTGTCCCCGACCATCGAGTCCGCGGTCGACGAGGCCGGGCTGCCGTCCTCGGTCGTCGGTGTGGTGATCGCCCTGCTCGTCCTGCTGCCGGAGACCATCGCCGCCCTGCGCTCGGCGCTGCGCAACCGGGTGCAGACCAGCCTCAACCTGGCCCTCGGTTCCGCCCTGGCCAGCATCGGCCTGACCATCCCGGCCGTCGCGATCGCCTCGGCCTGGCTGGAGGGCCCGCTCGAACTGGGCCTGGGGCCGACGCACCTGGTCCTGCTCGCCCTCACCGTCGCGGTCGGCACGCTGACCGTCATCCCGCGCCGGGCCACCCCGCTGCAGGGCGCGGTGCACCTGTCGGTGCTCGCGGCGTACGTGGTGTTGGCGATCAGCCCCTGACGGGCGGCCGGGAACGGCACGGGGCCCCCGGGGAGTCGCTGCTCCCCGGGGGCCCCGGCGCGTTCTCGTGCGGGCTCACCGCTCCGCCGGCGCAGCGCTGCGCCGACTCACTGCTCCGCTGGCGGGCTCACCGCTTTGCCGGTGGGCTCACCGCTGTGCGCGCGGGCTCACGCTCCGCCGGTGGGCCCTGCTCCGCCGGTGGGCCCTGCTCCGCCGGGGGCGGGTCAGTTGCGGCGGGTGCGGCGGGTGTAGACCAGCGCGGCGCCGCCGAGCAGCAGGGCGGTGCCGGTGCCGGCCAGCAGCAGGGTGCCGTCGCTGCCGGTGGACGCGAGGTCCTCCTTGCCGCTGCCGCCGACGACGGCCGGCAGCGGGTTCGCCGGGTCGACGACCGTGCCGGGGTTGGCCACCTCGACCGGGGCCGGCGGGACGACCGGGCTGCCGGACGGGCTCGGCACGACGGTCGCGGACGGCGAGGTGCTCGCCTCGGGCGAGGTGGTGACCGAGGGGGTGGCGGTCGCGGACGGCGTCACGGTGACCGTGGGGCTCGGCGTGCCGGTCGGGGTCGGCGTGCCGGTGGCGGTGGCCGACGGGCTCGGGGTGGCGGTCGGCGTCGCGGACGGCGACTTGGTCGGGGTCTTGGTCGGCGTGGGGGTCGACGACGGCGACTTGGTCGGGGTCTTGGTCGGGGTGGGCTTGACCGTCGGGGTCGGGCCGCCGCAGTCGACCTTGAACACCTTGTGCTTGGGGTTGTTCAGGTCGGGGTTCTTCGGGAACTTGCCCTTCTCCAGCTCGACCGACACCCAGTAGAGCTTGTAGTGGCCGTCCGGCAGGCTGATGTCCTCGGTGCGGCCGTGGCCCTTGCCGTCGACGTTGAGCTTGCCGTGCACGACGGCCTCTTCGTCCTTGTCGTGCACCCGGGTGATCATCCAGACCACGGCCTGGGTCTTGTCGAAGCCGAAGGAGTCCAGGTAGAAGGTGCAGACCTTGGGGTTGTTCTCCTTCTCCTCCTCGCCGGTGGCGGCGTCGTGGATCTTGACGGTGCCGTTGTTGCCGTTGGGCGACTTGCCGCCCTGCGAGGCCTCCGCGGTCGGGGCGAGCAGCAGCAGGGCTGCCGCGGTGGGGACGGCGACGAGGGATCGCGCGGCGGTGGAACGAATGCGCATGCTGGTGTCCATCGAACAGCGGCAGGCCGGGTGAGCGGCCCGCGCGGGCGGAGTCTGGGGAGCCCCTCGGCTGGCCGAAAATCGCCCCCGGGGAGGAGGCTGACCATGAGAGGGGCCCAAAATCCCGCAGTTACCGGCCTCGAATCAAGGGCGGCTTCGGCAGAAATGAGGGGATGTGAGGCTGATTGTCCGACTAATCCGCCGCAACGATCCGGTCACCGATTCGTGTACGGGTGGTGAGGTCCGGGAAGTACCCGACAGTAGGGTCGGGGACGGTCCGGGGCCCGTGGGGTGGGCGGCGGTGTGGGCGGCGCGGTGGGTGGTGCGTCGTCGGTCCGTCGGCGGCCCGGGATGTGGTTCTCCGTCCGCAGTCCGAACGGGCCCCGGCGCCGGTGCCCGCCGGCCCGGATGCGAGGATGGCCGGCATCCGCCCCCGACGGCGGACCTCCGCCGATCGGCCGCCTTCCCATCCCCGGGCGGCCCTTCGGGTACCCGCCGCCCTTCGGGGCGCCGGGACCCCTCCTGGGCACACGGCGCGAGGTCCGCACTGCATACCCCGGCAGTCTTCCGGCGTGGCTCCTCCCTGCCCTCACTCCTGTGAAGAAGACACCGCGATGCACCGCACCCTCATGCCCCGGCCTGCCCGCACGCCCCGGGCCGCGTCCCCGTCGGCCGTTCCGGGCAGCGCCCCCGAAAACGCCCCCGGAAGTGCCCCGGACCTGCGCAGACCGGCCGGCAGAACCCTGCGCGCCGCCGCCGCCCTCGGCGCCGGCGGCCTACTGCTCTCCGGCTGCAACAGCGTCGACCCCGTCACCGCGGGCGGCGGCCAGGAGGAACTGCGCTCCCAGCTCCCCAAGGCGATCAGGACCGCCGGCGTCCTCCGGATCGGTTCGTACCTCAACTACGCCCCGGTCGACTTCAAGGCGGCCGACGGCACGCCGGCCGGGCTCGACCCGGACATCGCCAACACCGTCGCCAAGTACCTCGGCCTGCGCGCCGAGTTCGTCGACATGCCGTTCGGGAAGCTGATCCCGGCCGTGCAGGCCGGGGAGATCGACGCGGCCATGTCGGCGATCATCGACACCCGCTGGCGCCAGCTCGGCGCTGCCGAGGACGGCAGCCAGGCCGACCCCGGCGTGGACTTCGTCGACTACTTCCACACCAGCACCTCGATCGTGGTCAAGGCCGGGAACCCGAAGGGCATCACCACCCTGGAGAGCCTCTGCGGCTACACCGTCGCCGTGCAACGCGGCACCATCCAGGACGAGTTGGCCACCCGCCAGACCGGGGCCTGCAGCCGCCTCGGCAAGCCCCTGCAGGTGCGCAGGCTCGACAACGACGAGCAGGCGCTCGCCGAGGTCGCCGCCGGCACCGCCGTCGCCGACCTGAACGACTACCCGGTCGCCGAGTACAACACCAAGCAGGGCCAGCGCGGTGGCCGGTTCGAACTGGTCAGCTCCCGGATCCCGCAGTCCGGCCCGTACGGGATCACCCTCGCCAAGGGCAGCACGGAGCTGCGCGACGTCATCGCCAAGACCCTGGACCAGCTGATCCGCAACGGCGAGTACGACAAGATCCTCGACAAGTGGAACGTCCGGGGCGGCGGCATCTCCAGCGCGGTGGTCAACGGCGGCCTCTGAGCCGTACGGCCGTAACCCGACCGCCGGACCGCGACCGCCGGACCGCGACCGCGACCGCGACCGCCGCGACCGCCGGACCGCGACCGCCGGACCGCGACCGCCGGACCGCTACCCGACCGTGGCCCCGTGATCGGCTCGCTGTGGCCGCCGTACCGCGGCTGCTGCACCGCGACCGCTCCCCGGCGCGACCACCGGCGCGCCTCCCCCTGCGGCCGCTCGCACCCCTGCCGTCCCTGCCGTCCCTCGGCGCCCGGGCAACCCCCGCGCACCGAGGGACTGTTGGCGGTACGGATCCGCGTGTCGGGCAGTCACAGCCCACCGGCGCTCCATAGGGTCGGAGACTCAGCCCCGTTCCGTCTCCGTGCCGACCCCAGGGAGTGCGCGATGCCCGGCCCCGAGCAGACGTCCGGTCCGTCCCCGGCCACCGCCCCTGCCCCCGTCCCCGCCCCCGTCCCCGCCCGGACGGGCGGCCCCGTCGAGGCGACTGCCGACGTGATCGTCGTCGGTGCGGGCCCGGCCGGCTCCACCGCCGCCTACCACCTCGCCCGGACCGGGCTGGACGTCCTGCTGCTGGAGAAGTCGGCCTTCCCCCGCGAGAAGGTCTGCGGCGACGGCCTCACCCCCCGCGCCGTCAAACAGCTGGTCGACCTGGGCATCGACACCTCGCCCTCGGCCGGCTGGCTGCACAACCGCGGCCTGCGCCTCGTCACCACCCGCCACCGGCTGGAACTCGACTGGCCCGAACTCTCCGCCTACCCCGGCATCGGGCTGGTCCGCCGCCGCGCCGACTTCGACGAACTGCTCGCCCGCCGCGCCGAGGCCGTCGGCGCCCGGCTCATCGAACGGGCCAACGTCTCCGGCCCGCTGGTCGACGAGCGCACCGGCCGGATCACCGGCGTCACGGCCCGCCTCGGCGAGGAGAAGCGCCCGGTCACCTGCACCGCCCCCCTGGTCATCGCCGCCGACGGCAACTCCACCCGGCTCTCCCTCGCCATGAAGCGCTACCGCCGCACCGACCGGGCCATGGGCGTCGCCTACCGCACCTACTTCACCACCCCGCGCCACCTCGACCCCTACCTGGAGGCCTGGCTCGACCTGCGGGTCCCCGGCGACCGCAGCGGACGCCTGCTGCCCGGCTACGCCTGGGTGTTCGGCATGGGCGACGGCACCGCCAACGTCGGCCTGGGGGTCCTGGACACCGCGGCGGTCGCCGACGAGATCGACTGGCGCGCCCTGCTCTCCCGCTGGTGCGCCGACCTGCCGCCCGAGTACGGCTACCACCCGGAGGCCGTCACCGAACCCGTCCGCGGCTCGGCCCTCCCCATGGGACTCAACCGTCGGCCCCACTACGGCGACGGCCTGCTGCTGGTCGGCGACGCCGGCGGCACGGTCAGCCCCGCCACCGGCGAGGGCATCGCGTACGCCATGGAGTCCGGCCGGTTCGCCGCCGAAGCCGTCGTCCAGGCACTCGCCCGCGGTACCGACCGGGGCCGCGAACTCGCGCTGCGCACCTACCCGCAGGCCCTGCGCTCCGCCTACGACGGCTATTTCGCGCTCGGCCGGGCCGTCGCCGAGGTGCTCGGCCGCCCGCGGCTGCTCGGACCGGCCGGCGCACTCGGCCTCAAGAGCCCGCTGCTGCTCCGGGCGGCCTTCCGGCTGATGGTCAACCTTACCGAGCCGAACGCCCCCGACGCCCTCGACCGCGTGCTGCACGTCCTCGGGCGGCTCGCCCCGAGCAGCCGCTGAACACCGAGCCGCATCCCGACCGGATCCCCGGCAACCGGATCCCGGGCAACCGGATCCCCGGCCGGGATCCTCAGCAACCCAGATTCCCGGCAACCAGCCCCAGCACCCGACGGAGACCCCGTGCGCCTTCGCCTTCGCCTGCTCGTCGCACCGCTCGCCGCGGTCGTCGCCCTGCTCGCCCCGAGCACCCCGGCCCTCGCCGCGGACCGGGCCGGCACCCCCTCGAACGAATGCTCGGAAGCCGACTTCCACGGCGACCCACGGCTCGGCCCCGAGGACCTGCCCACCACCGGCCCGGTCGGCCGCCAGCTCAACGGCTACCAGCGCACCGGCAAGCTCACCGAGGAGCAGTTCCTCGCCACCTACTACAGCCCCACCGCCAACAACGGCGGCCCCGGCTGGATCTACCCGCCCGCCAACGGCTACGTGACCCTGCCGGACGGCACCCCGATCCAGTTCGACCTCGTGCTCGTCCCCAACCAGAAGATCGACCGCTACGGCAGCGAGTACGGCAGCTTCCTCGCCCCCGAGGGCCTGTCCTACGGCAGCCGGTCGATCCCGCCGCAGAGCCTCGACAGCAACCCGGCCGCCACCTGCAACTACCACGACTACCGGGTGCTGAAGCCGTTCAAGGTGCACGCCGGCCCGATCGCCCCCTGGTTCGGCCAGCCCGGCTACGGCGTGCAGTACCAGCTGGACGCCGCGCTCGTCCCCGGCGGTCCGAGCCGGCTGAACGTCCTCTGGCTGGTGGACAACGGCTACCTGGCGCGGATCTGACCGCTGCCGGTGCGACGGCGGCTTCGGTCCCGGTCCCGGCCCCGGTTCCGGTCCCGGAGGGGGCCGGGGCCGCCGCCGCGGGCCGGCGGACTGCTGGAGCCGGGCGTCGGGGTCGAGCGTCGGAGTCGGTCGTCGCGTGCTACCAGACGTCGCCGTCGCGCCAGTCGGCGGCCAGCGCTCCGCCGAGGTCGACCGCGGGAGCCCCGCTCGCGGCACCGGCACCGCCGGGCGGCAGCACGAAGACGCTCCCCGCCTCCTCCGGCGTCCCCACCAGCCCGTTCGGGGTCAGCGCGAACAGCGGCCCGCGCCACAGCTGCCAGCCGCGCCCCGCGTAGAAGTCCACCGCCTCGTCGGACGCACTGAGCACCCCGAGGTCGTACGCCCCGCGCAGCACCTCCTCCAGGGCCGCCATCACGGCCGCACCGTGGCCCCGGCCGCGCCGGTCCGCCCGGATGCCGACGCCCTCCACGTACCCCACGCGCAGCGCCCGCCCGCCGTGCAGCATGCGCCGCTGCACCACCGAGCCGTGGCCGATCAGCACACCGTCCTCCCAGACCAGCGCGTGCACACCGCCCAGCGCGTGCTCCCAGTCCTCCTCGCTCAGGTCCCCCTCGAAGACGTCGACCAGCAGGGCCTGCGCGGCCTCCAGCACGGTACGGTCCACCTGCGACGTATGCGCCGTCTGCACCTCGATCATGGGCCGATCCTCGCAGCGGTCCCGACTGACGGCGAGTGAATTAATGGGTGGCGCCGAACCGGTGGGAAGGGGTAGCAAAGGGGGCATGACCGCCACCGTCCCGTTCGTCGAGCCGCGCGCCTTCGTCCGCACCGTCCACGAGCTAAGTGACCTCGTGCTCCATCCCTGGGGCCGCGCGCTGGCCGCACGCCCCGGCTTGCTGGAAAGCCTGGTCGCCGCGGGCACCGACCCCGACATCGTCCGGTGGAACCCCATACCCGTCGCCGACCGGGCCTCCGCCGAGCAGTGGCTCGACCTGGGCGACACCCGGTGGGACGGCGGCAACGTGGCCTCCTTCGCGGTGCTCTCCGCGGACGGTGAACTGCTCGGCAACAGCAACCTGCGCTGGACCGACCGCGACGACGGCCTGGCGATGGTCGGCTACTGGCTGCTCCCCGCCGCCCGCGGCCGGGGCGTCGCCACCACCGTCACCCGGGCGGTCACCAGCTGGGGCATCCGGACCGCCGGCACCCGCCGGATCGAGCTCGCGCACGCCGTCGGCAACGAGGGCTCCTGCCGGGTCGCCGAGCGCTGCGGCTTCCCTGCCGAGGGCGTCCTGCGGGCCTCGCACCGCACCGGTGACAACCCGCACCACGACGAGCACCTGCACGCCCGCCTGGCCACCGACCCCGAGCCGGCGTAGCCGTCCGGCCGGACGGTGGCGGGGCGCAGGTCGGCGGCCGTGACGGTGTCGGTTCCCGTGATCGTGCCGGCGGCCGTGGCGGTGTCGGTGCCCGTGGTGTCTTGGTGCCCGCGATGGTCTCGGCGCCTGTGTCGGCGCCGACGGGTGATGGCGTGGCCGCCGGGCGTGGCCGGGACTGTGGCCGGGCTGCCCGAGGGGGCCCGGAGAGCCCCGTCGCCCCGATGACGGTGAGCGACGTTGGGCTGTCCGGGCCTATCGTGGAAGTGCACGGCAGACGCGGTCCGCCGCCACCCCGGGGGCCCGCGCCGCGCTGCAGTCCGGGCAACCGGTGTCCGTACGACCCGAACCCGCGCCCCCGGGACCCGCACCGTCGGATTCCGGGCACTCGGGTTCCGGGCAGTCGGGTTCCCGCCGGTCGGATTCCCGCCGGTCGGGTTCCGGGCGGTCGGAGTTCGGCGGAGCCCGGGTGATCGGGCCCGGGTGGTAGGAGCTCGCGAAGTCGGAGCTCGCGCAGGAAATGAGGTGGGCCATGACGGTCGTCTCGGCGGCACTCTTCGGTGTCCACGGCACCCTGCTCGGCCCCGCGCAGCCCGACCGGCAGCCGCTGCCCGGCGCGGCGCGACTGCTGCGCGAGTGCGCGGCCCGCGGCTGGACCGTGGTCCTCACCGGCCCCGCCCCCGGACTCGACGGCGTCCCGGTGCTGACCGTCGCCGAACCCGGTGCCGACCCCGTCCGCGCCGCACTGCGACTGGTCGACGCCGGCCCCGCGCACGCGGTCTGCGTCGCCGGAGGCGTCCGCGAGGTGCTCGCCGCCCGGCGGGCCGGGGTCGCATGCGTCGCCGTGGAGTCCGGGGGAGTGGCAGGACCGCTGCTGCGGGCCGCCGGCGCGATCGAGGTGCACCACGACGCCGCCGCCGTGCTGCGCGTGCTCGACGACAGCCTGCTCGCCCGCCCGCGCGCCTTCCGAACGGCGGTGTCCGCCGGGCCCGGGCCCGGCAGTCCGGGGCACCGGCAGAGCTTCGCGGGCGGCTAGCGCCCGCCCGTTGCCGGGCAACCGCCCGAACGGGATGACGTCACCGATGTGTCGGAGGTGACCGAGATGGACGGACCAGCGCTGAGCGGGCGGGAACGCCGGCTCCTCGACGAGATCGAGTGCGAGCTCCGTCAGGACGCCCGCCTGGATCGCCGGTTGAGCACCATGGGTGCCAAGCGGCCCAACCGGCTGTGGGCCGCACTGCGCAGACTGCCACCCGGCATGGTCATGGCGGTGTCGGCGCTGACGGCGATCTGCCTCGCCGTGGGGGCGCGCACCCCGACCCCCGTCGTGCTGACCGCCGTCGCCGCCGTCTGGGCGGTCCTCGTCACCCTCTGCGTCGGCGTCACCGTGGCGCTGCGCCGCCGCAGGGAGCCGCCCCACCCGCCGGACTCCGCCCCGGGCACCCCACCCGTAGCGGGGGAGGCCGGGACACCCGGGGGGCGCGGGCTCCATCGCCGACACCGCGTCGACCGGTTCGCACCCGTCGAGGGTGCGGACGGCCGGAACCGCTGGAACCGCCTGGGGCGCCTGGGCCGCTGGAGCCGCCTCGGACACTCGGACCGCACCCGTCAGGAGCGCCGCGCAGACGGGGAACCCCGTCCCTGGGAGGACCGCCGAAACCCACCGGAGCAGTCATGACCACCGATCTGTGGGAGTACCGCCCGGGCTCCCACCACGCAGCAGACCTCAGCCTCGTCGGCTACGAGGTCGAGTCCACCGACGGTCCGCTCGGGCGGGTCGACCGCGATGCCGGAGACCACCTCGTGGTCGACACCGGGCCGTGGGTGGCAGGATCCCGGGTCCTCGTCCCGGTGGGACTGGTCGCCAGGATCGACCACCTCGAACTGGTCGTCCACCTGGACTGCCCGCGCGCCCGGATCAGGTCCGCCCCGCCGGCCGCCACCGTCGAGCTGGACAGCCGGTCGGCCCTCGACCACCACTACGGCCGCGGCGCCGCGCGGCACCGGGGCTGACCGCTCGGGGCCGCATGGCCGGTTACTGGGGGCTGTTCGGGCGGTCGGGCCGCGTGGGCGATCGGGGTGGTCGGTCGGGTCCGCGTGGCCGGTCAGGGTGGTCGCTCGGGGCGCATGGCTGCCCTAGTCGCCGCGCAGGCGGACGAAGACGGCCGTCGGCGGCCTCCCGCTCAACCGGATCTCCGCCCGCACCAGCCCCGTCACCGGGCGGACCGAGCCGTACTCGGGGTCCGACACGGTCGCCCCCAGCAGACCCGCCGCCGCCTCGGCCACCTGTCGGGCCTGCACCGGGGTCAACTGCGGTGTGCTGAGGAACACCCGCCCGTCCGCCAGCTCCAGGACCAGCGCCCGGGGCCGCTCGGGTGTGCCCGTGACCGCCCGCACCACCGCGTCCACGGTGTCGCTGCGGCGGTACTTCACCCACACCTGCTTCGCCCCGCGCGCCCGGTACGCCGAACCGGCCGCCTTGCAGACCAGCCCCTCCACCCCGGAATCCGCCAGCTGTTCCATCCAGGCGAGGGCCTCGGCCCGGTCGGTGGTCGCCATCACCGGCTGGATCGGCGGCGGCACGTCGGCCAGCACGGCCAGCAGCAGCCGCCGCCGTTCGACGAGCGGCCGCGCCCGGACGTCCCGGCCCGGGACGGCGAGCACGTCGAAGGCCACCAGCCCGAGCACCACCCGGTCCGCCTCCCGCGCCCTGCGGGTACGCAGCAGTTCCTCGAAGGCGAACCGCCCGCCGCGCCAGGCCACCAGTTCGGCGTCCAGCACCAGCCCGGCCGGCAGCCGGGCCACCGCGGCGGCCACGGTGGGGAACTCGGGCGCGAGGTTCCGACCGGAACGGGACTGCAGGACCGTGCCGCGCTCCCCGCGGGCGAAGGCCACGCAGCGGAAGCCGTCCAGCTTCAGTTCGTACAGCACGCCCCCGCCACCGAGACCGTCCTCGGCCGGCACGGCACCCACCGCGGCCGGGCGCATCACCTCCACGGGGGGTGCCAGGACCGTCCTGGTATCGGCCCGGTCGGGTTCGGGTTCGGGTTCGGGCGTCTCGGGTGGGGGTGGGCGCTCCGGTGCGGGTGCGGGTGCGGGTGTCGGGGGTTCGGGAGTGCGCCGGTGGGTGTGGCTCGGGGCCGCGCGCTTCGGGGCCGCGCGCTTCGAGCCGGTGCGCTTCGGGGCGGCGTGCGGCGGTGCCGCGGGCAGGGGGCGGGCGCGGTCCGGGTCCAGCAGGGGCGCGAGCAGGTCGCCGTACTCCTCCAGACGGGCCGGCACCTCGGCGATCGTGAACTCCAGCTCCGCCACCGAGCCGGCCGCCGCCAGCTCCGCCCACTCCACCGGGGTGGACACCGTCGGCCGTTCGCGGGCCCGCACGGTGTAGGGGGCGGCGGTGGTCTTCTTCGCGGCGTTCTGCGACCAGTCGACGAAGACCCGCCCGCGCCGGCGCGCCTTCGCCATCAGGTGCACCACCAGGTCCGGGTGCTCCGCCTCCAGTCCGGCCGCCAGCTCCTTCGCGTACGCCGACACCTCGCGGCTCGGTGTCGGCCGCAACGGCGCCAGCAGGTGCAGCCCCTTCGAACCGGAGGTCTTCACCCACGCCTCCAGGCCGTCCGCCGCCAGCCGTTCGCGCAGCAGTTCCGCCACGGTGCGGCAGGTCAGCACGTCGGCGCCCTCGCCCGGGTCGAGGTCGAGCACCAGGCGGTCCGCCACGGCGGGTTCCGCCGCGTGCCACTGCGGCACGTGCAGCTCCAGGCAGCCGAGGTTCGCCGCCCACAGCAGCGCGGCGCCGTCCGTCAGCACCACCTGCCGCAGCAGGCCGCTGTCGCTCGGCACCTCCACCGTGCGCACCCAGGCGGGGGTGCCGGCGGGTGGGTTCTTGGCGATGAACCGCTCACCGGCCACCCCCTCCGGGCATCGCAGGAACGACACCGGGCGGTCGTCCAGGTGCGGGAGCAGCGCGTGGTGGACGGCCGCGTAGTACCGCAGCACATCGCCCTTGAGGGTGCCGGTCTGCGGGAAGTACACCTTGTCCAGGTGCGACAGCGCGATGGTGCGCCCGTCCACGTCGAGCTGGGGCATGGCGGCCTCCTGCGGGCGGGTCCGCCGCGGTACGTCCGTGGGTACGCGCGGGCCGTAGCGGCACGCGGTCCCGAGGTCGAGTCTGCCCCCGTGCGGACTACCCCGCCAGCACGGACCGCGCCGTTCGGGCCAGCACCTCGTCCGCCCCCGGGTCGCGCTCGCCCGCCAGCCCGGAGCGGAACAGCGCCGCACCCTCGATCAGCATCAGGAACACCTGCGCCCGCGCCGCGTACACCTCCTCGGGCAGCCCCGGCACCCGTTCGGCCAGGAACGCCGCGACCTTCTCCCGGTACCCCGCGTAGAACGCCCGGACGGCCCGCGCCACCGCCTCGTCGCGCGCCGCCAGCGCCCACAGCTCGGCGAACAGCCGGACCAGGCGCGGGTCGTCCTGGTCCGCCAGCAGGGCCGTGACGAGCGCATCGGCGGGGTCGGCGGGGGCAGGGTCGGCGGCGTCGGCGGCGTCGGCGGTCGTGGGGGCGGGGTGGGTGGCGTCGGGGTCGGTGGGGGTGCGGTCGGTGGGGGTGGGATCGGCGGCGGCGGGAGCCGTCGGGGAGCCGGCGCCGACCGTGGCGAGCAGGGGGAGCAGGCGTTCCTCCGAGCGGCGCAGGATGCGGTCCAGCAGCGCCGCCACGAGGTCGGCGCGTGCCGGGAAGTAGTACTGGAGGTGGCCCAGTCGCACCCCGGCAGCCGAGGCGACCGCGCGCATGGACAGCTCCGCACTACCGGCGTCGATCAGCAGCGCCTCGGCGGTGTCGAGCAGGGCGGCCCTCCGCTGCTCGCCCTTGCTGCCGGAGCCGGTCCCGCGGCCCGAGCCTGCCGTGCCGTCGGCACCCTGGCGGCCGGTGTCCCCCGCACTCATGCCGCGCTCCGGACGGTCCCGGGGGAGTCGGTCTCGACCTCGGCCTCCAGCTCGGCCTCGACGCCGACTTCGTCCTCGATGTCGACCTCGACCTCGACCTCCAGCTCGGCCAGTTCGGCGAGTACCCGGGCGGCCATGGGCGTCTGCTCCGGGAAGGCCACCCCGGTCGGCGGCTCGGCGCCGTCCGTGCCCAGGACCCGGCGCAGGCCCAACAGCGCACCGACCGCCGTCAGGTGCGCCTGCCCCGCGCGGTCCGACACCACGGCGGACGCGCGCCGCCCGTCGTGGGACACGTCGATCCGCAGCCGCGCCACGCCGCCCTCGCCCGGCGAGTGGAGCAGCGCCCGGCGGGCCGATTGCCAGCGGTCGCCCCGGCCCCAGCGGAAGAACCCCAGCCGCTTGACGGCGAGCAGCGCGGACGTACTCGCCGCCGAACTGAAGCCGATCCGGGTGCTCGCCGTGGACACCCCGAGGGTGAGCGGCAGGGTGAACTGCTCGGGCGTGTCGATGCGGGCCACCTTGGTCCGGTCGCTGCCGATCTGCACCGTGCGCGGATCGCTGAGCGGAGCCACCGAGCGGCGCCGGCCGCCCGCCACCACCTCGAAGTCCAGGCCGAGCCGGTCCATGAACTCGACCGAATCCGCCCCCGACCGGTCCGCCAGGTCCCAGCGGACGGCGATCTCCACGCCGTCCGCCCCGCCCAGCCGCTCGGTGAGCGCCGCCGTCACCAGGCCGGCCACCCCGCCCATCCACGCCGACGACAGCAGGACGGGCGCGGTGGGACGAAGCAACGCGGCAACCGTGGCGGCCCGCTGCACCCTGGCGGTCCAGCGGGTCACGTCCACATAGGGCACGCCGGACGTCACGGCTGCGCGCAGCACCCGGTCGTCCGGGTCGTTCACCACGCTCACGACGGCCCGCACCGCAGCCTCGAACGGCGCCGGATCCGCGAGGTCCCAGCACCGCACCTCGGCCCCCACCCGCCGTCCGAGCTCCGCTCCCCGCTCCACGGAACGCCCGACGAGCAGCAGTGGCCACTCCCCGGCAGCCAGCTGCGCCAACTCGGCGCCGACGGTGCCGTATCCACCCACGAGCAGCACGGGGCCCTGGGGATTGTGCCTCAGCAAGTCAGTCATGGTGAGGATAATAGGTCAAGCGACCTAAAAGTGTGATCAGTGGCGGGCGGGCGGGCGGGTGGTGGGTGGCGGGTCGAGGGTGGATGTGTAGACCGGTCTGCATATTCCTGGGGGCGGTGCGCCCTGCGCTCGGCTCGGAGACCACGAGGCCGTGGCCGCCCACTGCTGTGGGGCGGCGACGATCCTCGGGAACCGGCGCTGAGGCCGGCGTTCCGACCTCGTCGATTGCCCGGCTGTGCTGATCCACTCCAGCGCGAAGCTTCAGGAGTGTGGGTTGATCGTCTGTGACGGCGGCACCGCGAGCTGCACCATCGAGGTCGGCCCCCGGTGCGGAGTCCGGCTGCCCGAACCGGAGTGCGATCAGTGGTTCGACGAACTGGAACGCCGCGGCATCGCCTCCTGGGAGGTGGAAGCTCGCTCACCCTCTATCGGGAGAATGGGAGCGTGCGTCTGGGCTGCTTGTCGTCGGGCGGGACCGGGTGCATCGGTGCGCGCGAGAAGTCGGCCGGGTCGACTTCTCGCGCGGGGTGGGGGTGGTGGGCCCGTTCGGCCGTCGGGTCGATCGGGGGCGCCGGGCAGTGGTCGGCGGCCTTCGCCTTGCTGCCCGGGGCGGTCGGATGCCTGTCGCGCGAAGCCGGGCCGGCCGACCATCGGTGCGCCAGGTGTGGCCGCTTGGGGGCGCCGTCCTATGTAGACCGGTCGACATATTCTGACTCGGCGCGTGGAGTGTCGGGTTGCGCGGCTTGCGTGCAGCGGGGCCGACTCCTGCCGCCGCTGGCGCGGCCTGTAGACCGGTCTGCATATTCATGGAGTCTGCTTCGAGTGCGCGCGCCCCGCGGAGAGTCGGGCCAGGCGACTTTGTGGACAAGCGTGTCGTTGGCGGAGCTGTCGGCAGATGTAGACCGGTCGACATATTCATATCTGGGCGATGAGGGCGCCGGTGGCGCGAACGGTCGAGCAGGGGGTGACGTCGTGATCGAATATGCAGACCGGTCTACATGGAGAGCGTGGGGTGAATCGCCGATCCCTCTCATCTCGCACCCGTGCGCAGGAAGTCGGCCGGTCCGACTTCCTGCGCAGCGGTGTCGCCGGTGGCCTGGGCTGGCAACCGCGTGGAAAGTGGACCGGTCTACATATTCTCCGGGGCTGCGCTGAGTGGGCGCCCAGAGGTGTACCCGGGGGGTCGGGCCGACGGGCTTCTGGGCGCGGTGAGCGCCGGGGTGCTGCTCTGTCGGCGGCGAGGCTGGGGCGCTATGTAGACCGATCGACATATGGATGCGGGCGGATCCATGCCCGGGATCGGCGGCGGCGAGGGCGGCGAGGGCGGCGAGCTGTGGCGCGTTGCCGTAGGCGGTGGAGATCCCGGGCAGGCAAGAGCGCAGGAAGTCGGACCAGCCGACCTCCTGCGCTGGGGTGCCAAGGTGTGGGGCTGTCGGGGCGCTGTGGCGCGCGGATCGGAGTAGTGAGATGTAGACCGGTCTGCATAATCCATGCCCCGCGCACCCGCACGCCGGCGGTCTCGGCCGAAAGACATCGGCCGACACCGGCCGGCCTCAGTCGGGAGCGTGCGGGGGATTGGGGCGGAGGCGTGCGGGGGCGATCAGGGTGTGGGCGTCGAGGATGTGGTCCTCGATGCGGGCCCAGTCGAGGGGTTCGAGGTCGAGGCGGATGCCGATCCAGCCGCGGTGGCCGACGTAGGGCGGGCGGAAGTAGCGGTCCGGGTCCTCGGTGGTCAGCGTGGTCTGTGCGCCCGGCGGGGCCGGGCACCACACGGCGAGCAGGTCGTCGTGGTGGCTGTCGGCGAACATGGCGAACACCCGTCCGCGTGGCGCGGGTCCGGTGAACCAGGTCGGTTCGCCGTGGCTGATCCGTTCCTCCGCTTCCGGCAGTGCCAGGCAGATCGCCCGCAGGCGGTCCAGCGCGATCGCCGGGGTGGCCACGCCGTTCACCCCTCCGAGCCCGAGCCCGTGCCCGTTTCCGAGCCAGTGCCCGTTTCCGAGCCCGACTCCGCAGCCGGGGGCGAGGAGACGGACGGGCGCGGGGAGCCGCGGTACGTGCCGAAGTACCACATGTTGCCCTCGGGGTCGCGGGCGGCGAAGTCCCGGGAGCCGTAGTCGGTCTCGTAGAGCCCCATGGTGATCCGGGCTCCGGCGGCGACGGCGCGGTCGTGGACGCCGTCCGGGTCGGCGGTCACCACGTACGCGCTGAAGCTGCCCGGCTGTGCGTGCCACTGGTCGTCGTCGCCGTCGCCATCACCGTTGGCGTCGGCACCGGCACCCGAACGGTCGTCGGTCTCGCGGTGCGAGCCGAGCATCACGCCGCCGCCCTCGGGCCAGGCGAGTTCGGCGTGGGCGACGAAGGCGTCCTCGCCGTAGACGACGACTTCCTCGAAGCCGAAGGCGTCCACCAGGAAGCGGATCAGGGCCCGGGCGTCGCGGGCGTGCAGGCTGGGCCAGACCTGCGGGGCGGGAGCGTCGGCAGTCATGATCCGGTACCTCCTGAGCTGTGGAGCGGTCGAACGGGTGTGGGAACTGTTGTCACAGCTCCCACTCTCACTCCACCTGGTCCGCCCCGCCTTGGACGTTTCGGAACTTCGCCGCATCCGCACCCTCGGCCGCCAGCCAGGCACTCGGCGCGCTGCCCGCCAGGGCGCGGAACTCGCGGGCCAGGTGCGCCTGGTCGAAGTACCCGCAGCGGGCTGCCACGTCCGCGAGCCGCAGGTGCGGGGCGGGCACGGTGAGCAGGTGCCGGGCGCGGTCGAAGCGGATCACCCGGGCGGCGGCCTTGGGGGTGAGGCCGACTTCGTGGCGGAAGCGGTCCTGCAGATGGCGGCTGCTCCAGCCGGTCCGTCGGGCCAGCTCCGCGACGGTCGGCGCGCCGCCGGTTCGCAGCAGTTCCCGCCACGCCCACCGGACCTCCGGGGCGAGTCCGGCCGGCCGTGCGAGCCGGCCCGCCGATGCGTCGGCCCGCAGCAGGAGTTCGGCCAGTGCGCCGTCCAGGACGGCGAACCGCTGCGCCCAGTCGGGGACCGCGAGGAGGGCCTCCCGGACCCTGGCGCCGGTCGGGCCGAGGACGGCGTCCAGGGGGACGTCGACTCCGCCCAACTCACCGGCCGGCAGCCCGAACAGGGCGCGCGCGGCAAGCGGTCGGACCGCGATCTGCACGCCGGACTGCCGCCCCTCGTGGACGATCAGCGCCGGCGAGGTGTGCAGTCCGCCGAGCAGTGCCGCGTACGCGTCGGGCCGCTGCGCCGGGTCCGGGTGTGCGGCGATCACCAGCGGGTCGTCGAGGGTGAGGATGAAGGTCAGGTACGGCGAGGGCAGGCCGCGGTGGAGGGCGGGAGCGACCCCCTGCTGCCGGTAGCCGGAGTACCAGGCCACGTACGGGCGCAGCGCGGGCGCCGGGAGTGCGCGGACGGCCTCGTCGACCACCGGGCCGCCCGCGGGCTGCGGTCCGGCGGGGCCGCCGGGTCCGTCGGCAGCGGCGGCACCGGTTCCGGCCCGCGCGGCACCCGTTCCGGCCCGCGTGTCGGCGGTGCCGGGTTCCACGGTCGAGCGTCCCACGGTCACAGGCCCAGTATCGGTCTGTGAGCGGCTGCGCCGCGAGCACCGGACGGCTCGCCGGGCGGGTCGGCCCGGCGGTGCCTATGGTGATGGCAGGGGGCCACTGGGGGGAGCAGACCTGAGGAGGAGTCCCAGTGACCACAGCCCGTGACATCATGCATGCCGGAGCCCAGTGCATCCGCGCCGACCAGACCCTCGCCGAGGCGGCCGGGATGATGCGCGACATGAACGTCGGTGCGTTGCCGATCTGCGGCGACGACCAGAAGCTCAAGGGGATCATCACCGACCGGGACATCGTCATTCGATGTCTTGCGGAGGGCAAGGACCCGTCCATGATGAAGGCGATGGACCTGGCGGGTCACCTGCACTGCGTCCGGGCCGACGACAGCATGGACGCCGTGCTGCAGAAGATGGAGCAGCACCAGATCCGCCGGATCCCGGTGATCGACAATGACCGGCTGGTCGGGATGATCAGCGAGGCGGACCTCGCGATGGGCCATCGTGACGGCCAGCGGCTCACCGACCAGCAGATCATCGACTTCATGGACAGCGTCTACATGAAGCGTTGAGGCTGTGAGTCAGTGAGGTACTGACGGACGGCGCCGACGCAAGGCGCCGTCGTGCCGCAGCGCCGAGCAGCACCGGCAGGCCCCCGCGCAGTGCAGCGCGGGGGCCTGTCCGCTGCCTGCCATCGATCTGTGACGGTGCGTCAATACACCGTCGGAGCAACGGTGTTTGCGGCGTTCAGGGCGGCGCGGTCAGTGGGGAGGGTACGCCTGGCGTTCGGCCCGGGCGGCGGCCGGTGCCGGCCCGGCCGAGCGTGCCGGTCAGGGCGGCGGCGTTGTGGTCGGTGCCGGGGTGCGGAGCAGGGCGGCCGGGCCGGTCGGCGCCGCGGAGGCGACGGCAGGGGCGGCCGCGGACGTGGTCGGAGTGCTGCCGGCCTGGAGTCGGCCGGCGTTCCAGCCGGCGAGTTCCGCGGGCCGGTTGGTGATGATGCCGTCCGCCCCGAGGGCGTCCAGGTCCTTCCAGCGGGCGGGGCCGTCGACGGTCGAGACCAGCACCGCGACGCCGGCGTCGTGCAGGTGGCGGACGGCGGTGGGGCGGCCGGACAGCGCGCCGTCCGAGGGATTGTAGGCGGTCAGCCCCAACTCCCGGGCGAGCGCGACCGGATCGGCGTCCAGGCTGTTGCGCAGCAGGCCGAGCGGAAGTTCGGGGGCGAGTTCGCGGGTGTACCTGAGTGCGTCGGTCTCGAGGCTCTGGACGAGGACGCGGCCGGTCATGCCGTGGTCGCGGACCTCCTTGACGATCCGGGCCACCTCGTCGCGGGTGTGGGCGCCCTTGATCTCCAGCAGCAGGTTGCCGCCGCGGGTCCGCAGGTCCTCCAACTGTGCTGCCAGGGTGGGCACCCGGGTGCCGGTGTAGGCGGGGCCGAACCAGGATCCGGCGTCCAGGGCGTCGAGTTGGGCGGCGGTGAGGTCGCGGATGCGGCCGGCGCCGTCGGTGGTCCGGTCGACCGTGCTGTCGTGCAGGACGTACGGCACGCCGTCCTTGCTCGGCTGGACGTCGCTCTCGATCCAGTCGGCGCCGCCGCGGCGGGCGACTTCGTCGGCGACCAGGGTGTTCTCGGGTGCGGCGGCGGAGGCGCCGCGGTGGGCGATCACGGTGAGCGGCGAACCCGCCGGGCGGATCCAGGAGTTCGGCGGCAGGGTGGTGAGCCGGACGTCGTCGAAGGACACCCTGCCGCCGTTCACCAGCAGTGCCTGGCCGCCGTCGGCGGTGCGGGGGAGCCGGGTGGTGCGCAGGGCCTCGCGGCCGTCGACGAACCAGCGAGCGCCGGCGCCCCGGACCTCGACGGCGATCCGGACGTCCCGGCCGGTGCCCGCGGCGGTGGGGGCGGCGGAGGTGTCGGTGACGTTCCAGGTGTCGGCGGTGGTGCGCTGGGCGAACTCCAGTCCGTTGCCCGCGGTGGTGGCGCTGCGCAGGGTGGCGATCGACCATGGGGTGGCGCCGCTCGTGGGGACGTCCAGGCCGAGCGCGGTCCAGCGGCCGGCGTCCTGGACGCTCTCGAAGCGGGCGGTGGCTTCCAGGCGGAAGTCGTCGAGGTGCCGGCCGAAGGTGATCCGGCTCTGCTGCCCGGAGTCGGCGGAGCTCCCCACGAGGCGCCCGTTCTCCGTCTTCCAGTCGCCCTCGACGGCCTTCCAGCCGGCCGGGAGCCCGGTGCCGGAGAAGTCCTCGGCGAGCACAGCCGCGCCGATCGCGGCCGGGGCGGTCGTGGCCGGGGCGGCGGTGCCGGGGGCCGCCTGCGAGCCCGGTCGGGGGGTGGGGCCGGCCTCCGCGGCCGGTGCCGCGACCTCGATCGCCACCGCCGGCACGGAGACGGCGGCCGGTGCGACCAGGACGACCGAGGCGGCGGCGACGGTCGCACCGAGGACGGCGGCCAACAGTCCGGCGCGGCGGTACGGGCGCGCGGGCGGTTCGGCGGGGAGGCGACGGTCTGTCATGTCCAGCAGGGTAGGGAGGGTGCACGAACCGGGCGTCACGGCTGCGCGAACCCCGTGTGACGATTCGGCGCTCCCGCAGCACCGTTCACCAGGGGCATCGGGGTTCGTGCACGGCCGCGATGTACAGAATTCTTGACACGGTGTCCGCTCTGCTTGACACTCCGAGCGACGGGTACCGACTCGACAGGTACCGACAGGAGGGACGGGGGAGGCCATGGCACTTGAGGAGAAGAGCGCCTGGATCATGCTGGTGGTCACGATCGCCTCGTACGGGGCTTATCTGGCCGTGGTGTTGGGAGGTTCGGCGGACGGTCCGCTGGCCGGCGCGCCGTACGTGGCGGCGCTGCTGTGGACGGTGGGCGCGGCGATCGCGGCCTCGATCGTGCTGCACATCGCGGCCTCGCTGCTCTGGCCGGCCGAGGCGGCGGTGCGCGACCAGCGGGACCGCGAGATCCACCGCTTCAGCGAGTACGTCGCCAAGTCGTTCGTCGTCCTGGGCGGGGTGGCGGCGCTGGTCCTGGCGATGGTGGAGGCGGACCGGTTCTGGATCGCCAACGTCCTCTACCTGGGGTTCGCGCTGTCGGCGCTGCTCGGGTCGGTGGCGAAGATCGCGGCGTACCGGCTGGGGTTCCACCCGTGGTGAGGGCGACCAGGGTGACCAACACGATCCGGGCCCTGCGCTTCGCCCACGGGGAGATGACGCAGGCCGAACTGGCCCGCCGGATCGGCGTCACCCGGCAGACGGTGATCGCGATCGAACAGGGCCGCTACTCGCCGTCCCTGGAGACGGCCTTCCAGATCGCCCGGGTCTTCGCCGTCCCGCTGGACGGGGTGTTCCAGTACCCCGACGGCGAGCAGGCGGACGGCGCGGAACGCGAGCAACACGAGGAACGCACGGAACGCAAGGAACGCAAGGACCGGACAGCGGCAGAGGGCCGCGGACGCAGCGAGGGAGAACGCCGGTGAAGGCCATCGTCCAGGACGTCTACGGGCCGCCCGAGGTACTGCGGCTCGACGAGATCGACCGGCCGGAACCGGGCCGGGGCGAGGTGCTGGTGCGGGTGCGCGCCGCCGGCGTCGACGCCGGGGTCTGGCACCTGATGGCGGGGCTGCCCTACCTGCTCCGGTTCGCGGGCTTCGGCGTGCGGGCGCCCAAGCAGCGGGTCCGCGGTCTGGACGTGGCGGGCGTCGTCGAGGCGGTCGGGCCGGAGGTGCAGGACCTGCGCCCGGGCGACGAGGTGTACGGGAGCGCCGACGGGTCGTTCGCCGAGTACGCCGTCGCCAAGGCGGCGCGGCTCGCGCCCAAGCCGCGCACCCTCGACTGGGAGCAGGCGGCCGTCGTCCCGGTCTCCGGCTGCACCGCGCTGCTTGCGCTGCGTGACAGCGGGCGGGTGCGGGCCGGGCAGCGGGTGCTGGTGATCGGTGCCGGCGGCGGCGTGGGGACCTTCGCCGTCCAACTGGCCAAGGCCTTCGGCGCGCACGTCACGGGGGTGTGCAGCCCGGGCAAGGTGGAGCTGGTCCGCGGGATCGGCGCCGACGAGGTGCTCGACTACACCCGGGAGGACCCGGTGGACGGCAGCCGCCGCTACGACCTGATCCTCGACATCGCCGGGAACCGCACGCTCCGCGGGCTGCGGCGGGCGCTCACCGAGCGCGGGACGCTCGTCATCGTCGGCGGCGAGGCGGGTGGCGCGTGGATCGGCGGCAACGACCGGCAGTTGCGGGCGCTGCTGCTGTCACCCTTCGTCCGCCACCGGCTCACCACGCTGGCGGCGACCGAACGGCAGGCCGACCTGCGGCAGTTGACCGAACTGATCGAGGCGGGTTCGGTACGCCCGGTGGTCGACCGGGTGCTGCCGCTCGCCGAAGTCCCGGAGGCGGTACGGCTGCTGCGGGCGGGCCGGGTGGCCGGGAAGATCGCCGTCCGGGTGTGACCCCGGACGGGGAGACCCGTCCCCGGGCGGTTGCGGGCACGCCGCCGGCTCCGGGTACGCCGCCGGCTCCGCGCAAACCGCCGGCTCCGGGTACGCCGTTGGACCGTGCCCTGGTGGGGGCACGGTCCGGTGGGTGTGCGGGGCGGCTCCCGATGGGGTGTATCCCGGGGGTGTTACTTGGTGAGGCCGGCCTTGACGGAGCAGACGGGCCAGGCGCCGGGGCCCTGGGCGGCGAGGACCTTCTCGCCGACGGCGATCTGC
>NZ_JBSGXP010000126.1:0-25489 GCF_053610105.1 Kitasatospora sp. NPDC054939
GGCGCGGACGGGCTCGAAGCCCGGCCGCGCCTCGGCGTTTTTGTCCGGAATCGGGCTGATTCACTCGGTAGCGTCGAGTGATGAGTCACAGGTGCGTAACCCGGCCTTGACGTGGGGGCGACCCGGGGAGGAAGCTTCCGCATGACGGTCGACATTGTCGAACGACGGCCGGGAAGATCACTCCCACGTAGCGCTCACCCGCACAACGATCGCCCGGCCTCCTGCCCCCACCCGCTCCTCCGGGCCATATGGACAAGGGAGTCTTTGTGTCCGCGTTCTCCAACGGCGACATCTTCGTCGGCGAAACCCTCGGTACCGCCGCCCTGATACTCCTCGGCGGTGGCGTCTGCGCCGCCGTGACGCTCAAGAAGTCGAAGGCCATCAACGCCGGCTGGCTGGCGATCACCTTCGGCTGGGGCTTCGCGGTGATGATCGCCGCCTACATGTCGGCCCCCAAGTCCGGCGCGCACCTCAACCCGGCCGTCACGCTCGCCCTCGCGGTCAAGACCGGCGAGTGGGGCGACGTGCCCGTCTACCTCGTCTCCCAGCTGCTCGGCGCGATGATCGGCGCCGTGCTGGTGTGGGTCACCTACCTCGGCCAGTTCCAGGCCAACCAGGAGCCGACGCTCGGCATCTTCTCGACCGGTCCCGAGATCCGGAACCCCGTCCAGAACCTGCTGACCGAGATCATCGGCACCTTCGTGCTCTGCTTCGCCATCCTGACCCAGGGCATCAGCACGAGCCTCGGTGAGTCCGGCCTCGGCATCCTGATCGTCGCCTTCACCGTGGTCGGCATCGGCCTCTCGCTCGGCGGCCCGACCGGCTACGCCATCAACCCGGTCCGCGACCTCGGCCCGCGCATCGTCCACGCCCTGCTGCCGATCCCGAACAAGGGCGGCTCCGACTGGTCCTACTCCTGGATCCCGGTCGCCGGCCCGATCGTCGGCGGTCTGCTCGCCGGCGGCGTCTACAACCTCGCTTTCTGAGCCGGGTTTGCCCGACACGAGAGCACGGGGACTGACCGGACGTCAGGCCCACCCACCCCGTACCCCTCTTCTTCAGCCGAGGACCCTCATGACCTCCACTGGCAACTACATCGCCGCCATCGACCAGGGCACCACCTCCAGCCGCTGCATCATCTTCGGCGCCGACGGCCGCATCGTCGCCGTCGACCAGCAGGAGCACCGGCAGATCTTCCCCCAGCCCGGCTACGTCGAGCACGACGCCGCCGAGATCTGGACCCGGGTGCAGTCGGTCATCCGCGGCGCGCTGGAGAAGGCCGGCCTGACCAAGGACGACATCCGCGCGATCGGCATCACCAACCAGCGCGAGACCACCGTCCTGTGGGACAAGAACACCGGCGAGCCGGTGCACAACGCGCTGGTCTGGCAGGACACCCGCACCGAGGGCCTCTGCCGCGAGCTGGGCCGCAACGTCGGCCAGGACCGCTTCCGCCGCGAGACCGGCCTCCCGCTGGCCAGCTACTTCGCCGGCCCCAAGATCCGCTGGCTGCTGGACAACGTCGAGGGCCTGCGCGAGCGCGCCGAGGCCGGCGACATCCTCTTCGGCACCATGGACACCTGGGTCATCTGGAACCTGACCGGCGGTGTCGACGGCGGCAAGCACGTCACGGACGTCACCAACGCCAGCCGCACCATGCTGATGAACCTCCAGACCCTGGCCTGGGACGAGAAGATCGCCGAGTCGATGGACGTGCCGCTGGCCGTCCTGCCGGAGATCCGCTCCTCGGCCGAGGTCTACGGCCACGCCGTCGGCGACCTGGCCGGCGTGCCGGTCGCCTCCGCGCTCGGTGACCAGCAGGCCGCGCTCTTCGGCCAGACCTGCTTCGACAAGGGCGAGGCCAAGTCGACCTACGGCACCGGCACCTTCCTGCTGCTCAACACCGGCGAAGACATCGTCAACTCGTACCACGGCCTGCTGACCACCGTCGGCTACCGGATCGGCGACCAGGCCCCGGTGTACGCCCTGGAGGGCTCGATCGCCGTCACCGGCTCGCTCGTGCAGTGGCTGCGCGACCAGCTCGGCATCATCTCCACCGCCGCCGAGATCGAGACCCTCGCCAACACGGTCGAGGACAACGGCGGCGCCTACTTCGTCCCGGCGTTCTCCGGCCTGTTCGCCCCGTACTGGCGCTCCGACGCCCGCGGTGTGATCGCCGGTCTCACCCGGTACGTCACCAAGGGCCACCTGGCCCGGGCCGTCCTGGAGGCCACCGCCTGGCAGACCCGCGAGGTCGTCGACGCGATGGAGAAGGACTCCAAGGTCAAGCTGACGGCCCTCAAGGTCGACGGCGGCATGACCAGCAACAACCTGCTCATGCAGAACATCGCCGACGTCCTGGACGCCCCGGTCGAGCGCCCGTACGTGGCCGAGACCACCGCCCTGGGCGCCGCCTACGCGGCCGGCCTGGCGGTCGGCTTCTGGAACGACCTCGACACCCTGCGGGCCAACTGGCACCGCGCCGCCGAGTGGACCCCGCGCATGGACGAGGCCACCCGGGAGCGCGAGTACAAGAAGTGGCTCAAGGCCGTGGAGCGCACCATGGGCTGGGTGGAGGAGGAAGAGCAGCAGTAACCGCAGAGCCGGTCGGGGCCCCGTGCCCCGACCGGCCTGTTCCCGTTTCACCGGGCCCGCCGCACCGGGTCCACCGGCCTCCCAGCAGAGGCCGCACCGCACACCGAGAGGAGTAACGGCGCCGCCCGACCCGCGCGCCGTACACACACCATGGCAACCATCCCGACCCTGGGCGCCGAGCGCTTCGCCGGCCGCACCGCCTCCCGCGCCGAGACCCGCGAGCTGCTGGGCAAGGCCACGTACGACCTGCTGGTGATCGGGGGCGGCATCCTCGGCACGGCCGTCGCCTGGACCGCCTCCCAGGCGGGCCTGAAGGTCGCCATGGTCGACGCTGGCGACTTCGCCGGTGCCACCTCCAGCGCCTCCTCCAAGCTGGTCCACGGCGGCCTGCGCTACCTGCAGACCGGCGCGGTCAAGCTGGTCGCCGAGAACCACAAGGAGCGCCGCGCGCTCGCCACCGACGTCGCGCCGCACCTGGTCAACCCGCTGACCTTCTTCGTGCCGGTCTACAAGGGCGGCCCGCACAGCGCCCCCAAGCTCGGCGCCGGCGTGTTCCTCTACTCCGCGCTCTCCGCCTTCCGCGACGGCATGGGCCGGGTCTCCACCGCCGCGCACGCCGCCCAGCAGGTGCCCGCGCTGCGCACCGAGGGCCTGCGCTCCGTCGCCGTCTACGGCGACCACCAGATGAACGATTCGCGCGTCGCCGTGATGACGGTGCGCGCCGCGGTCGACGCCGGCGCGGTCGTCCTCAACCACGCCGAGGTCACCGGCCTGCGCTTCACCGGCGGCCGGGTCACCGGCGCCGACCTCAAGGACCGCCTGGACGGCACCGAGTTCGGCGTGAACGCCCGCCTGGTGCTCAACGCCACCGGCCCCTGGGTCGACCACCTGCGCCGCATGGAGGACGCGGGCGCCGCCCCGTCGATCCGCCTCTCCAAGGGCGCCCACGTCGTCGTCAAGCGCCGCTCGCCGTGGCGCGCCGCGCTGACCATCCCGATCGACAAGTACCGCGTCTCCTTCGCCATCCCGTGGGAGGACCACGTCCTGCTCGGCACCACCGACGAGGAGTACACCGGCGACCCGCAGGACGTCCGGGCGACCGACGCGGACATCGACCAGATCATGGGCGAGGCCGCGCACGCGATCCGCGACGAGCACATCGACCGCGACCTGATCACCTACGCCTTCGCCGGCCTGCGCGTGCTGCCCGGCGGCCCCGGCGACACCGCCGCCGCCAAGCGCGAGACGGTCGTCACCGAGGGCAAGGGCGGCATGCTGTCCGTCGCCGGCGGCAAGTGGACCACCTACCGGCACATCGGCCGCACCGTGCTGGAGAAGCTCGCCCACGTGCCCGGCACCAGCCTCGGCGAGGACATGTCCACCATCGCCCGGACCGTGCCGCTGCCCGGCGTCGGCGCCCCGAACGCCGTCGCGCACCGCCTGCTGATCGACCGCGAGCCCGGCTCCCGGATGGAGCCGCTGGTCGCCAAGCACCTGGCCAGCCACTACGGCACCCTGTCCTTCGAGATCGCCCGCCTGATCGCCCAGAACCCGGAGCTCGGCGAGCCGATCCACCAGGACGGCCCGGACGTGTGGGCGCAGGTCGCCTACGCCGCCGACAGCGAGTGGGCGTACACCGTGGACGACGTGCTGCGCCGCCGCACCACGATGACCGTCCGCGGCCTGGACACCCCGGAGATCCGGGCGCAGGTCGAGGGCTTCCTCGCGAAGCGCGCCGGCAAGTAGGACGGACACGCGAAGGGCGGGCACCCGGTCGGGGTGCCCGCCCTTCGGCGTTCCGGGTGCCGCGGCCCGCGGCGCCCGGTCAGAGGACCAGGCTGAGCGGCATGATCACGGCGATGGCGGTGACCGAGATGACGGTCTCCATCACCGACCAGGACTTGAGGGTCTGCCCGACGCTCATCCCGAAGTACTCCTTCACCAGCCAGAAGCCGGCGTCGTTGACGTGCGAGAAGAACAGCGAGCCCGCGCCGATCGCCAGCACCAGCAGCGCCGCGTGGGTGCCGGACATGTCGGCGGCCAGCGGGGCGACGATGCCGGCGGCCGTGATGGTGGCGACCGTCGCCGAGCCGGTGGCCAGCCGGATCAGCACCGCGATCAGCCAGCCCAGCAGCAGCGCCGAGATGTGCCAACGGCTGGACCACTCGCTGACCGCGTTCCCCACGCCCACGTCGATCAGGGTCTGCTTGAAGCCGCCGCCCGCACCGACGATGAAGACGATGCCGGCGATCGGGCCGAGCGAGCGCTCGACGGTGGCCGAGATCCGCGCCTTGGAGAAGCCGGCCGCCCGGCCGAGCGTCACCATGCCGAGCAGGGTCGCCGCCAGCAGGGCGATCAGCGGCGAGCCGATGAAGTCGAACACCCGCTGCACCATCGACGTCGGGTCGTCGATCACCACGTCGGCCAGCGCCTTGCCGAGCATCAGCACGACCGGCAGCAGGATCGTGGCGAGCACCGCGCCGAAGCCCGGGGTGCGCTCGTGCTGCGGCGCCTCGGCCGGGGCGGCCGGCTCCGGCACCTCCAGCGGGCCGACCCAGCGCTCGGCGAAGCGGGCGAACAGCGGACCGGCGACCACCAGGGTCGGGACGGCGACCAGCAGGCCCAGGGCCAGGGTGATGCCGAGGTCGGCCTTCAGCGCGTCGACCGCCACCAGCGGGCCCGGGTGCGGCGGCACCAGGCCGTGCAGCACGGAAAGGCCGGCCAGCGCCGGGATGCCGATCCGCATCAGCGGGACGTTGCCGCGCCGGGCGACCAGCAGCACGATCGGGATCAGCAGCACCACCCCGACCTCGAAGAACAGCGGCAGGCCGAGGACCGCGGCGATCAGCGCCATCGCCCAGGGCAGCGTCCGCGGCCCGGAGCGGGCCAGTACGGTGTCCGCGATGGTGTTCGCCCCGCCGGAGTCGGCGAGCAGCTTGCCCAGCATCGCCCCCAGCCCGATCAGCAGGCCGACGCCGGCGACGGTGGCGCCGAAGCCGGTGGCGAAGCTCGCCAGCAGCTTGTCGAAGGGCGCGCCCGCGACGGCGGCCAGCAGGCCCGAACCGACCAGCAGGGCGAGGAACGGGTGCAGCTTCAACCGGGTGATCAGCAGGACGATCGCGCCGATGCTGAGCAGCACCGCGACCAGCAGCTGGGCGTCGCTGTCGGTGTGCGGCAGGGCCGGGGCGCCGGCCGCGAGCAGGGTGGGGGACGGGCTCACGCGAGGTCTCCATTGACGGGCCGCAGCAGCGTGGCGGCCATCTCGACGAGTTCTTCGGGGGACGGGCCGACGTCCAGGACGGCGCCGCGCTCGTCCGGCCCCAGGGGTTCCAGGGCGGCGTACTGCGAGGCGAGCAGCGACGGCGGCATGAAGTGGCCGGTGCGGTGGGCGAGCCGGTCGCCGACCAGCTCGTGCCCGCCGCTGAGGTGCAGGAAGAAGGCACCCGGGCAGGCCGCGCGCAGGGTGTCGCGGTAGCGGTGCTTCAGCGCCGAGCAGGTGACCACGCCGCCGGTGCCGGCCTCGGCCCGCTCCCCCAGCCAGGCGCCGAGGGCGCGCAGCCAGGGCGCGCGGTCCTCGTCGTCCAGCGGGACGCCGGCCGACATCTTGGCGATGTTGGCGGCCGGGTGGAAGTCGTCCGCCTCGGCGTAGGGGAGGCCGAGACGGTCCGCCAGGAGGCGGGCCAGGGTGGTCTTGCCGACGCCGGAGACGCCCATCACGACGACGGTGAGGGGGGTCCCGGGGGTGGCGTGGTTCTCGACGCCGAGAGCCATGGGTGGTGCTCCTTCGTTGCCTGGCGGCCACTATCGCTCCAAAGATATGACGTATTCAAGGGCTGGAAACCAAATCGTCATACTTTTGAGCGGAGAGCCGGTGGACCCGCAGCCCGGTGGACCCGCAGCCACCCGCAGGCGGACCGCCGGGCACGCTCTAGGCTGGGCGGATGGAGATCCAGGGGCTGCCCGGCCGACTGCTTGCGGAGCTCGGGCCGGCGATCGCATCGGGAGAGATCCCCGAGGGGGCGGTGCTGCGCGGCGAGGAACTGGAGGAGCGCTTCGGGGTCTCGCGGACGGTGGTCCGCGAGGCGGTCCGGGTCCTGGAGGGGATGCGGATGGTCGCGCCCCGTCGGCGGGTGGGCATCACCGTCCAGCCGAAGTCCGGCTGGGACGTCTTCGACCCGCTGGTGATCCGCTGGCGGCTGGCGGGCGCCGACCGAGCCGCCCAGCTGCGCTCGCTCGGGTCGCTGCGGGTGGCCGTGGAACCGGCGGCGGCGGCGCTGGCGGCACGGCACGCCGACGACGACGCGTGCCGGGAGCTGAGCGCCCTGGCCGTCGAACTGACCGTCAGCGCGCGGGCCGCCGACCTGGAGACCTTCCTGCGGCACGACATCGCCTTCCACGCGACGGTGCTGCGGGCCTCCGGGAACGAGATGTTCGCGCACCTCGGCGACACCGTGGGCGCGGTGCTGACCGGGCGCACCGAGTACGACCTGATGCCGCACCGGCCCGAGCCGTACGCGATCCGGCTGCACCGGGAGGTCGCCGAGGCGATCTGCGCCCGGGACGCGGACGCCGCCGAGAAGGCGATGCGCACGATCGTGACGGGGGCGCTGGAGGAGCTGGACCGGCAGCTCGGCTGAGCGGCCGGTCCCGCGCTCGGCCGGGCGCGGCGCCGGCCCGGATCGGCGGGCAGGCGAACGCCGCGCTTGCCCGGATCTGTGCGCAGATCACACGATTTGGCGACAGTTCACGGGATTCGGGCGCATAGTCCGGGTACGGCAGGGCAGAGTGTGCCCAGGGCGTGCCCGTACCGTACGCCCGTGCCGCTGCCGTAGCCACCGTGACCGCGCCTGGGGGTCGCCCGATGTCCGTTGCCCGCCGCCGTCGCCGGATGCCCGACGAGGTGCGGACCGCAGCCGTCCGGGCGGTGCTCTGCCTGGCGTTCACCCTGGTCGGCGTGATGGTCTCGACGCTCGCCTCGTACGCGGGCAGTTGGCTGATGATGCCGGCCCTGACAGCGATGGGACTGGGGGTGTTCGGCACGGCGTGGTGCCTGCTGGAGATCCTGATCTCCCGCCAGGTCGCGGCGCAGCGGCTGCGCGGGCCCGGCTCGGCCACGCCAATGGCGGGCAGCCGCGCGCCGACGGCGTGGCGGGCTCAGACCGGACCCGGCGCTCAGGCGGGGCGCAGGGCGACCCGGTAGTGGGTGGTGAGCCGCCGGTCGTCGTCCAGGACGTGCAGGGCGAACATCGGCGGCTGGTCGAAGGTGACGTCCTCGCCGCCCTCGCAGGGCAGTGTGACGGTGGAGACCACGCCGGGGGCGACCAGCACCGGCAGCCCGGCGAAGACGGTCGCCGCCGCGGTGTGCGCGTGCCCGCAGAGCAGGGCGGCGACCCGGGGGTGCCGGGCCAGCACCTCGGCGAGGCGCTGCTCGCCGAACTGGCGGATCGGGTCGACGTACGGCAGCTGCAGGGCGACCGGCGGGTGGTGGAAGGCGACCAGCGCGGGGCGCTCCGGCTCCCCGTCGGCGAGGGTCCGCTCCAGCCAGGCGAGGGTCTCCTCGTCGAGCAGGCCCTCGTCGCTGCCGGGCACCGAGGAGTCCAGCATCAGGACGTCCGCGCCGGGCAGTCGGTGCAGCCGGTTGACCGGGCCGTCGGCGGGCGGCTCCCCGAGCAGGACCTCGCGGTAGGGCGCGCGTATGTCGTGGTTGCCGGGGCAGAGCAGCACGGGCGGGCGGGCCCCGGCCGGCCCGGTGCGGGTGGCCAGCACCTCGGCGACCAGCTCGTACTCCTCGGGCAGTCCGCGGTCGGCGAGGTCGCCGGTGACGAGGACGGCGTCGAGCGGGCCGGGCAGGGCGGCGAGGTACGCCACCACCTGCTCGGCCCGCTCGCGGGCGCGGGCGCCGTGGTCGCCGTGGTGGTCCTGGCCGAGGTGGATGTCACTGAGGTGAGCGATCGTCAGCATGGGGACCACCGTAGATCGTTCACGACTGTACCGGTACCTCCGCCGGGCGCTTGAACATCCGGGTGGCGGTGATCTCGCCGTGGATCGCCGGGCCGTCCGGGTCCTGCGGGGCGGGCAGGCCGGGGCGCAGGTGCTCCTCCACCGAGATGTACTTGAGGCCGGCCCGCAGGTCGGCGTCGTTGCGCAGCCGGATGACCAGCGGGAACTCGGCGAGCGCGGTGGTGTCGAACAGGCCGGTGGTGTAGATCAGCTGGACGCCGAGCGCGTCGGCGACGGCCCGCTGGAGCTCCAGCAGGTAGGTGGCGTTGGCCCGGCCGATCGGGTTGTCGAGGAAGAGCGTGCCGGCGTGGCGCAGCTGGGACTGGCCGCGGTCGTTGGCGCGCAGCGCGGCCATCGTGCAGTACAGCGCGATGGCCGCGGTGAGCAGCTGGCCGCCGGAGAAGACGTCGGACATCTGGCCGACGCCCACGCGCTCGGCGCGCAGCACCGCGTCGGGCTTGAGGATCTCGACGCTGACGCCGCGCGGGCCGATCGCGGCGGCGACCCCGCGCAGCAGCAGCGACATGCCGTCCCGGCGCAGGTCGCTGTTCTTGCGGACGGCGGCGCGGGTGGCCTCGTCGATGACCTCGCCGAGGCGTTCGACCAGGGTCGCGTGGTCCGGGTCCTCGAAGCGGATGCGCAGGAACTCCTGGCCGGACCACTCCCCCAGGCCCTCGGGCAGGCGGGAGAGGCGCTGGGCGGCGCGCAGGGTGGCCAGGGAGGACTCCACCAGGCCGCGCAGGCGGTCGACGATCGAGCCGCGGTTGCGCTCCAGCTGGGCGAGTTCGTCGGTGAGGACGCGCAGCCGGGGGCCGAAGGCGGTGGCCCAGGCGGCGGCGTGGTCGGGCAGCGCGGCGGCGGGCAGCTCGCGGATCTGCTGGCGGGCGGGGGTGCGGACGGCCTCGTAGCGGGCGGCGTTGGCGTGCCGGACCAGGGCGTCGGAGGCGTCGCGGACGGCGAGTTCGGCGGACGACAGCTCGGCGGCGGCGGTGCGCAGGGCGCGCCGGGCGTCGGCGGCGGCGGTCCGGGCGTCGGCGAGGGCGCCGAGGTACGGCTCGGCCGGCTGGTCGGCGTCGTCCTGGTGCTCGCGCAGGCCGTCGCGGAGCTGGCCGGCGTGCTCGTCGAAGTCGGCGGCGGCGGTCTGCGCGGCGTCGAAGGTGCGCTGGAGGTCGGCGTGCGCGGTGCGGGCGGTGTCCAGGGCCTCGCGGCGTTCGGCGAGGCGGCCGGTGGCGGTGCGCAGCAGCACCTGGGCGTGCTCGGGGTCGGTGGGGACGAGGTCCTCGGGCAGTTCGGTGTGCGCCTCGCCGTCGGCGGGGGCGGAGCGCTCGGCGTCGCCGCGCAGCCGGCCGAGCTGCTCGCTGGCGGCGGCGGAGCGGGCCTCGATGGTGGCGACCAGCTCCTCGGCGCGGGCGGCGGCGGCCTGACGGGCGGGGCCGTCGGCGCCGTCGGGGCTGGTGAGGAGTTCCTCGGCGCGGGTGCGGACCTTGTTGGTCAGGCGGTCGAGTTCGGTGGCGGCGGCGGCCTCGTCGCCCTCGGCGCGGGCCTGTTCGGCGCGCAGGTCGGCGCCGACGCCGACCTTCTCGTACAGCTGGGAGGCGGCGCGGTAGGCCTCGCGCAGGGCGGGCAGGGCGGCCGGGGCGGTGTCGCCGGGCTCGTCGGTCTGCTCGGCGGCGGGGATCTCGGCCCGTTCGGCGCGCAGCGTACGGGCGGTGCGACGGGCGTCGTCGGCGGCCCGCTGGGCGGCGCGGCGGTCCTCGTCGCAGGTGCGGGCTCGTTCGGCGCACTGGGTGCGGCGGCGGTCGCACTCGGTGGCGTCCTCGGCGAGTTCGCGCAGCGAGCGGTTCCAGTTGGCGCGCTCGCGCAGGCGGAAGGCGAGGCCGGAGAGGGCGTCGGCGCGGCGGCGGGCCCGCTGGGCGGTCTCCCGGTGCTCCTCGTGCGCGGAGGCGGCGGCGGCGTGCTCGGTCTCGGCCTCGTCGTGGTCGGCGCGCAGGCCGGCCAGCGCGGCGGCGGCCTCCTCGGCGTGCTCGCGGGCGGCCTCGGCGGCGGCGGCGAGCTCGGCGAGGGTGCCGGGCGGGCAGCTGGCGTGCCAGGAGGCCAGGCGGGCGGCGAGGGCGCGGTCGCCGCCGAGGCGGGCGGCGAGTTCGCGGATGTGCTCCTCGCGGGCGGTGGCGCGGGCGCGCAGTTCGCGGCGCTCGCCGTCGGCCGCGGACTCGTCGTGCATGGCCGGGTTCGGCGGGACGAGGAAGAAGGCGGGCTCGCCGGTGATCGGGGCGATCAGGGCGGCGGCGGCGCCGACGGCGACGGTGGAGCGGGGCAGCAGGGCGGCGGTCTGCAGGGCCTCCCGGGCGCGCTCCAGCGAGTCGGCGTCGGTGATGACGACACCGTCGACCAGTTCGGGGCGGGCGGCGAGGATCGCCTCGTGGTCCGCCGGGTCGACGGACTGGGCGAGGTAGCGCCAGCCGGGCAGCGCGGGGATGCCGTGCTCGGCCAGGTACTCGACGGTGGCGAGGACGTCCGGGCCGGGCGGCAGCAGGCCGCCGTCGCCGAGGGCGGCCAGGATGCGGGAGTCGTCCGCGGCGGCGGTGCGCAGGTCGAACAGGGTGCGCTCGGCGGTGGCGATCGCCTCGTCGAGCAGTTCGCGCAGGCCGTCGGCGGAGCGGTCCAGGACGGCCGGCGTGAGGAACCCGGACTGCTCGTCGGCGCCCTCCTGGTAGGGCGTCAGGGAGAGCAGGTCGGCGAGGCGGGACTCGGTGGCGAGCAGGGCCGCGGTGCGCTGCTCGGCGGCGAGGGCGCCGGCGGCGGCCTTGCGGGCGTCGGCGGCACGGGCGGCGGCGAGTTCGGCGCGACCGGTCGCGGCGGACGCCTCGCGCAGCCGGGCGGCGGCGCCCTCGGCGGCGGTCCGGGCCCGGGCGAGCGCGGCGGTGGCGTCCTTCTCGGCGTCGGCGGCGTGCAGCGCGGCCCGGGCCGGGTCGACGTCCCCGTCGGCGTCGATGAAGCCGGCCTCCACGGCGGCCTCGGTCTCCTGCTCGACCTCGGCCAGGCGCTGGCGCAGGTGGTCGGCCTCACTGCGGGCCTTCTGGCCCGCGGTGGCGGCCTCGGTGGCACCGGACTGCGCCTTGGCACCGTCGGCCTGCAGTTCGGCGGCCCGCTCCTCCTCGGTGTCGGCGCGGGCCTCGGCCGCCGCGGCGGCCGACTCCAGCGCGCGGGCCAGTGCGGTGGCGGCGAGGGCACGGGCGGCGAGCGCCGGGGCGGCGTCGAGCTCGGCCTCCCGGATGGCCGCGGCGACCCGGGCCACCCGGTCGGCGGCGGCGCGCTGGCGCAGCACGGCCTCGGCGGCCTGCCAGGCCGACTGCTGGGTCCGGGCGTCGGTGAGTTCACGGCGCAGCGCGGCGGCCTCGGCGGTGGCGGCGGCCAGCGCCAGGGTGGCGTGCCGGTGGGTGAGCTCGGCGGTGATCAGGGTGTGCCGGGTGCGGTCGCCCTCGGCGGCGGTGACGGCGCCCGCGGCGGCGGCGACCTCGACCGCGAGGTCCTGGGCGCGGTCGCGCTCGGCGGCGGCGCGGGAGGCCAGGGCGTACGCCAGGCGGCGGGTGCGGCGCTCGGCGGAGCGGTGGGCCTCCCGGACCCCCTCGCGGGCGGTGGTGGCCTCGGCGATGCGCTCCAGCAGGTCGAGCGAGCCGGCGGTGAAGTCCCGCTCGGCGGTCAGCTCGGAGCGGCGGCCGAGCTTGGCGGCGAAGCCGTGGACCAGGTCGGCCAGGCCGTCGGTGTCCCGGGTGTCGGTGACGGCGCGCAGCAGCAGGTCGGTGAAGTCGCTGTCGTGCTTCACCGCGAAGAGGCCGGCCGCCTCGCCCTCGTCGGCGTTCATCTCGCGCTGGTAGCGGAACAGCTCGGGGTCGAGGCCCAGCTCGCCGAGGTGCTCGGTCCAGCGGTCGTGGCCGTCCTCGAAGACCAGGTCGAGGTGCGGGTGGGCCTTGCCCGCCTCGGTGAGGGCGTCGCGGAAGCCCTTCATGGTGCGGCGGCGGCCGCGCACCTTCCGGTCGCCGGCCAGGCCGACCCGCTCGGCGACCGGGAGGGAGTCCAGGGTCAGGCCCGGCCCGGGACGGAAGGAGTACCAGGTCTCGGCGAACTTGCGCGGGTCGGAGGAGACCTGGCGGCCCCGCCACTCGGAGACCTTGCCGACCACGATCAGCTCACCGGTGACCGTGTGCTGCCACTCCAGGGCGACGTGGCCGCAGTCGTCGGCCAGCAGGAACTTGCGCAGCACGCCGGAGCTGGCGCCGCCGAGCGTGTTGCGGTGGCCCGGCAGCATCACCGAGAAGATCAGCTTGAGCAGGACGGACTTGCCGCCGCCGTTCTCCAGGAAGAGCACGCCCGCCGGGGCGGGACGGCGGACCGGGCCCTCGGTGTCCTCGCCGAACAGCCCGATCTGCTGGGGGGCGGGATCGGACACCGGCTCACCGACGCCGCGCAGGTCGAGCACCGTGTCGGCGTAGCGGGCGCCGGCCGGTCCGATGGAGTACAGGCGGACCCGGTTGAGCTCGTACATGTGCGGTGGTTCTCCAGGTGGGCGGTGGGTGGGGGCGGGTGGTGTGCGGGTGGGGTGCGCGGGGCGGGTGGTGTGCGGAGTGTTCGGGGCGGGTGGGTGGTGGCGTGGGTGGTGCTCGGGGTGCTGCGGTGGTGCGGCGCTGCGGTGGTGCGGCGCTGCGGTGAGGTGGTGCTGCGGTGAGGTGGTGGCGGCCCGGGTGGTGCGGTGGGGTGGCGGCCGTCGTCCGGGCTGCGGGCGGTGGGTGGCTGTCCCGGGCGCCGGGGCTCAGAGGGAGTGGAACGGCAGCCCGGCGTCGGCGACCAGCTCGTCCCCGGTGTCCGGGGGCAGCAGGGTGGCCGTGCCGTCCGAGACCGGGACGATGCCCAGGTCGAGCAGCTCCGCCATCGCCGCGCTGCCCGCCAGGTCGCGGACCTGCAGCTGGTAGCGCGCGGTGGTGCGGTACGTCCCGCCCGCGTCGTCCGAGGTCTTCTGCAGGAAGCCGGAGTCGACCAGGAACAGCACCGCCTTCGCCACGATGCCGATGGTGGAGCCGGACAGCCGCCGGGCGTCCTTGGTGGCGCCGGTGGCGGTGCGCCGGGCCCAGACCCGCCAGGCGGCCTCCAGGCCAGGGGCGTCGCTCTGCGGGTCCGTGTTGTCGCCGGCCTCGGCCGCCTGCTCCTCCAACCGGCGGCAGGCCTGCCGGACGAACGCGTCGACGCCGTTCACGGTGATCCGGCCCAGGTAGCCGTCGTCGGCGAGGTCCTCGGGGCGGGGGAAGGCCATCGCGGCCACCGCGAGGTGGGCGAGGCCGTGCAGGAAGCGGTCGGTGGACTCTGAGGCGGCCCGGCGCGAGTAGTCGCCCATGCGCACCGCGAAGACCGAGTCCTCCGCCGCGGCCACCGCCATCCCGGCCCGCGGGGAGACCTCCAGGACCACCAGGCCCATACCGGTCGCGACGGCGTCGGCGAGCCGGGCGAACGGCGGGTCCTCGCGGTGGCGGCGCACCAGCTCCGCGTACTCGGCGTCCCGGGCGGGCAGCAGCTTGGCCTGCAGACCGAAGGAGACCAGCCGGGCCGCATCGGCCACGTCGGCCGCGGTGATCGCCGCCGGGGCGGCGGGCTCGGCCTCGGACGCCCAGGACGCGTCGTGGTGGGTCGTCACGGGCGGTGCTCCTTGCTGGTGGTGCTGACGGCGGCAGCGGTGCTGGTGGTGACCGCGGTGGCGGTGGTGACGGCCGTGACAGCGGTGCGGGCTGCGCCGTCGGTGCGGGGGTTGCCGTGGATCGGGTCGGTGCGGTGGGTCGGGTGGATCCGGTGGCTGCGGCGTGCGGCGGTGCGGGCTGCGGCGGTACGGCGTGCGGCGGTACGGGCTGCGGCGGTACGGCGTGCGGGACCGGATGCGACCGGCGTCATGTGGCGTCCTTGCGGTCCGCCGCCATGCCGGCCGCGTCGAGCAGCGCGCTGCCGACGATCAGGTCGGCACCGCCGAACTCCAGGTCGCGCAGCGGCGTACCGTCGTCGACCGCGAACAGCAGCCGCTCCTCGCCCTGCCGGTACGCGGTGCCCACCGGCGGGCTGGCGGCGTGCACGGCCAGCAGGGCGACCAGGTACGGCAGCTCCGGGTCCTGCCGGCGGGCGTCGGCCAGCAGGCCGGACAGCCGCCGGGGCGCGTCCGCGGGCAGGTCGAGCAGTTCCAGCGCCGCCTCCAGCTGCGCCTCCGAGAAGCGGGAGTCGTCCGGTGTGGCGACGAGGTCCGGGTCGGGCAGCTCGGCACCGAGGTGCTCGCGCTCGACCGGCGGCGTGAGCAGCAGGTCGACCAGGTCGGCCACCCGCACGGACGCGGGCGTACGCAGACCGGTACCGCGGGCGAAGAACGCCCCCGTCGGCCGGACCGCCTGCTCCATCGGCAGCCGCAGCACCGGCGCGAGTAGCTGCCCGTACAGGTCGATGCCGCTCTGGTTGCCCGGCGTCGCGAACGCCTGGCGGTCCTGCTCGGCGCGGAACAGCGGGCCCGCCTCCAGCAGGCGGGTCTGCAGCTGGGTGTGGCGGCGGATGCAGTCCTTGACGATGTCGACCAGCTCGGCGGCGCGCCGCTTGTGCTCGGGCTCCTCCGCCTCGTCGCGGGCCTTGCGGATGTTGGTGAGGATCGCGTTCTCGTGCCGGTAGCGGTCGGCGATGTGGTCCAGCGCCTCGTCGATGAGGTCGGGAACGGCCTGCATCCAGTCGACGGCGCGGACGTTGCGCCGGGTCGCCTCCAGCGCGCGGCGCAGCGTCTCCGCGTACTGGACCGTCCGGTAGCGCGCCTGCTCGGCGGCGAGCTGCGCATCGGCGAGCCGGCCCCGGCGGATCAGCACCTCCAGCTTGACCTCGGCGGCGATCTGCGCGGACGTCACGTCCGTGTCCAGCGCGCCGACCAGAACGTTGACCGCCTCGTCGGTGGTCCGCAGGTAGATGCCGCCGTCCGGCCCCGGGACCTCCTCGATCAGCTTGAAGTCGTAGTCGCGGCGGACGTACTCGCCCTCGCCGTCGAAGGTCCCGTAGACGGCCCGGAAGCCGCGGTCGACGCTGCCGACGTTGATCAGCGACTCCAGCACCCAGCGGACCACCCGCTCGTGCTCGGCGGTGGGACGGCCCGCAGCCTGGGCGGCGACCCTCGGCAGCAGCCGGGCGGCCACTATCTCCCGGTCCGCGCCGGTGTCGAAGTCCATGTGGAGCGTGACCAGGTCGATCGCCGCCAGCCCGACCTCGGCCATCGCGTAGCCGCCGTACTCGCCGGCCAGGTTCACCTTGCGGCTGTCCAGGTCGTGCAGCGGCGCGGTGCAGGCCAGCGCCTTCAGTCGGCGGGCCAGCCCCTCGTCGGCGGCCGGACCGGGCGCGGGCCGGGGCGCGGGCACGGTCGCACGGGCGGCGCCGGGAGCGCCGGCGGCTGTCCTGGCGGCGGGCGTCCTGGCCGCGGGTGTCCTGGCGGCAGCGCCGGGCACGGCGGCGGGCGTCCTGGCGGCGGCGCCGGTCGTGGCGGTCGGGTCGGCGATGGCGGTCACAGTGGACAAGATTAGAGGCTCGAGCCGACAAGGGCCGAAACGGACCTTACGGGCGGGAGCGAGGGCGGGTTGAACGTGTTCAATTTTGCCGTCTAGGGTGATCCGAGCAGGTGGGAGCAGTCCCACCTGTACTTCGGCATGGAGGTTCGCCATGAGCGGTGACGGGCGCGGGAGCGACGGCTCCGGGGGCGGGGACGGCGGCTCCGGGGACGGCGGCTCCGGGGACGGCGGCTCCGGGGGCAGGGGCTTCGGGGGCAGGGGCTTCGGGGGCGAGTCTGGGGCGGGTGATGGTGCAGGCGATGGTGCGGCGGGTGGCGGCATCGATCGCGGCGGCGCGTCCGACGTCGCGGGGCGGGCGGCGTTGCGACGGGTCCGGCGGTGGCTGTGGATCTTCGTCGTGTGCCTGGTCCTCAGCGGACTGACCGCCTTCCCCCTGGAGGCCGAGACCCGCTGGCTCGCCGACTTCGCCGCCGGGCCGGGCTCGGTGGTGACCGACCGCTTCCCGCTCCTGCTGGCGAAGCTCGAAAGCGTCCGCGACGGCATCGCCGACACCAACGACCGCTACCCCTTCCTCGCCTACGGCACCGACTGGCTCGCCTTCGCCCACCTGGTGATCGCCGCCGCCTTCTGGGGCCCCATCAAGGACCCGGTGCGCAACGTGTGGGTGATCCGCTGGGCGGTTCTGGCCTGCGCCGGAATCATCCCGCTCGCCCTGATCTGCGGACCGCTGCGGGGCATTCCGCTGTTCTGGCGATTCGTCGATATGTCGTTCGGTGTCCTCGGAGTCATCCCGCTGCTGATCGTGCTGCGAGCGATCCGGGTCCTGGAACGCCCGGGCAGCCAGGGCCACGGTCACAGTGCCGGGCACTGCGGGCACGGTGCCGGGCACGGCGGGCACGGCGGGCACGGCGAACCCGGCGGCGATGCACGTGAGCGCCTCACTGCGGACGGGCTGCGCACCGTCTGAGCCGCCGCCGGGCGCGCCGACCCGTTGCGCCGGTGATCGCGGGCCCCGGGCCGGTGATCACCGGCAGCAGGGTCCGCGATCGCGCACGCGGTCATGCGCAGGCCCTACGATCTCGCTCAACAGCTGCTGGGAGGCGGACGGGCGTGGCCGATGCGGTGATCGATCTCAATGCGGACCTCGGTGAGGGGTTCGGACGCTGGACCCTGACCGATGACGAGGCACTGCTCTCCGTGGTCACCAGCGCCAACATCGCCTGCGGATTCCACGCCGGCGACCCGTCGATCATGCGCCGGGTCTGCGCACTCGCCGCCGAACGCGGCGTCCGGATCGGCGCCCAGGTCTCGTACCGGGACCTCGCCGGATTCGGCCGCCGCGCCATGGACGTCCCGTCGGAGGAACTCGCCGACGAGATCGCGTACCAGATCGGCGCCCTCCAGGTCTTCGCCCGCGCCGCCGGCTCACGGGTCAGCTACGTGAAGCCGCACGGCGCCCTCTACAACCGGGTGGTCGCCGACTCCGACCAGGCCGAGGCCGTGGTGGCGGGCGTCCTGCGGGCCGGCGCCGTCTGCGACGGGCCGCTGCCGGTCCTGGGCCTCCCCGGTTCGCGGCTGCTGGAGGTCGCCGACGGCGTCGGGCTGCCCGTCGTCGCCGAGGCCTTCGCCGACCGCGCCTACACCCGGGCCGGGACGCTCGTCCCCCGCCGGGAACCGAACGCCGTGGTGCACGACCCGGAAACCGTGATCACCCGCGCCGTCGGGATCGCCCGGGACGGCGCCGTCGCGACGGCCGGCGGCGAGTCCATCGCCGTCGTGGCCCGCTCGCTCTGCGTCCACGGCGACACCCCCGGCGCCGCCCAGCTCGCCTGGCGGATCCGCGGGGCACTCGCCTCGGCCGGGGTCCGGGTAGAGGCGTTCGCGTGAGCCGTCCCGGCGGTGGGCAGACTCCTGTCGCCGGGAATCCGGGCAGAGGCGGTGGCCGCGACCAGGTTGGGCGCGACCCCGGCGATTTCGACCCCAGTGATTGGGACCCCGGTGATTGCGACTCCGGTGATTGCGACTCCGGTGATTCCGGGGGTCCCGACGACGGGGGCGGGGAGGCCGACAGTGGAGGCGATCGGGTGAGCGAACCGTGGCCGGGCCTGTCGCTGCTCCCCGTCGGCGAGCACGCGCTGCTGGCCGAGGTGCCCGCGAGCGGCGCAGCGGGAACGGCCGAGGTGGCGGCGCTCTACGGCCGACTGCGCGAACTCGAAGCCGCCGGTGGACTGAGCGGCGTGGCCGAGATCGTCCCCGCCGCCCGGACGGTCCTGCTCGACGGCGTCACCGACCTCCCGGCACTGACCGCCCTCCTGCGCACGTACCGACCCGGCGGGACAGCCGAGGCCGTCGGCCCGCTGGTGGAGATCCCGGTCCGCTACGACGGCGCCGACCTCGCCGAAGTCGCCGCCCTGTGGGACGTCTCGCCCGAGGCCGCCGTACGCATCCACAGCTCCCACGAGTACGTCGTCGCCTTCTGCGGCTTCGCCCCGGGCTTCGGGTACCTCACCGGACTTCCGTCCCGGTACGAGGTGCCGCGCCGGGCCACCCCGCGTAGCTCCGTCCCCGCCGGTTCGGTCGCCCTCGCGGGCCCCTACACCGGGGTGTACCCGCGCTCCTCCCCCGGCGGATGGCAGCTCCTCGGGCGCACCGACCTGCCACTGTGGGACGCCACCCGCGAACCGGCCGCCCTCCTCGCCCCGGGCGTACGGGTGCGGTTCACGGTGGTGGACGAGTGATGGGCGGCGGGACGGCGAGCGGCCGTGTGGCGGGCGGGACGGTGGGCGGCGGCGGGATGGGCGGGGCGGCATTCGGCGGTGGAGCGGCGGGCGGCGGCGGGGTGGGCGGGGCGGCATTCGGCGGTGGAGCGGCGGGCGGCGGCGGGATGGGCGCCGGTGGGGTGGCGGGCGCTGGTGGGGTGGACCCGTGCGGGGTGGAGCTTGAGGTGGTGCGGCCCGGGCCGTTGACCACGGTGCAGGACCTCGGCCGACGGGGCGTCGCCCACCTCGGCGCGCCCCGGGCCGGCGCCCTGGACGAGCCGGCGCTGATCGCCGCCAACCGCCTCGTCGGCAATGCCCCGGACACCGCCGGTCTGGAGACCACACTCGCCGGAGTCGCCCTGCGCGCACACGGTCCGGTGGTCGTCGCCGTCACCGGTGCGCCCGCCCCCGTACGGATCGACGGCCGCCCGGCCCCCTGGGGCGCAGCAGTGACCGTGCCGGCGGGAGCGCTGCTGGACATCGGCGCTGCAACCCACGGCGTGCGCAGCTACCTGGCGGTCGCGGGCGGGATCGCGGTACCGGCCGTATTGGGCAGCCGTTCCGCCGACGTGCTCTCCGGCCTGGGCCCCGCTCCGCTGTCCGTCGGCGACCGGCTCCCGGTGGGTGCCGACGGCCCGACCGGCGGCATGGCCGTACCGGACCTGGTGCCGCTCCCCGCGCCGCCCGCCGAACTCGTCCTGCGGCTGCGCCTCGGCCCGCGCGCCGACTGGTTCGAACCGGCGTCGATCGCCTGGCTCCCCCGCGAGCACTACACGGTCGCGCCCGCGAGCAACCGCATCGCACTGCGCACCGAAGGCCCGTCGATCACCCGCGCCCGCAACGGTGAACTGCCCAGCGAGGGCATGGTGACGGGCGCTGTCCAGATCCCGCCGGACGGCCGTCCCGTCGTCTTCCTCGCCGACCACCCCACCACCGGCGGCTACCCCGTGATCGGCGTGGTTCCCCCGACCGACCTCCACGCCGCAGCGCAGGCCCGCCCCGGCACACCGGTCCGGTTCGTGGTCCTGCGCGGGCGGTGAGGCCGCTGAAGAATATGTAGACCGGTCCAGTGATTTGTGCGGGCACTTGAGGATCCAGCATGTAGACCGGTCTGCATATTTTGACCTCATGGCGACCGGACCGGAGTGCCGGGCTGCTGCGGCCCGCCCCGGGAGCGTCGTGGGCCGCGGGCCGCGGCGCAGGAAGTCGCATGGGCCGACTTCCTGCGCATCGCGCGAATAGGTAGACCGGTCTACAGGAGCGCTCGCGCCACCGTGCGCACGTTCCGAGCGGCGTCCAGCGGGCGAGCCGGGTGGCGAACCCCAGCCGTGGCACGGAGAATATGCAGACCGGTCTAGAGATTCATGCCGCGCCAACCAGCATCCGATGCCTGTAGACCGGTCTGCATATTCGTGCGGGTCCCGGCTCGAACGGAACGCGCAGGAAGTCGGCCTGTCCGACTTCCTGCGCAACAACGCACCGATCGACAACCGCCGAGGAGGAACACCGGGCAACCGGGCAACCGGGCAACCGGGCAACCGGGCAACCGGGCAACCGGGCAACCGGGCAACCGGGCAACCGGGCAACCGGGGGGAGCCTGCCGCACCCCGCAGGCACACCTCAGACCGAACGCCCCAGCAGGCTCCGGGCGATCGCGCGCTGGGCGGGGTCGATCGCGGTGTCGCCGTCCTCGACGTCCCCCAGCGCGTTCTGGACGATGCGGCCGAGCGTCCAGGCCGTTGCGCGGGGCCGGTCGATGGCGAGCACGTCCGTCATCAGGTCGAAGCGGCGGCGGACGGCTCGCGGGATGTCGCCGGTGGCGGTCACCTCGGTCCAGCGGTTGCGGAGGGCGGGCAGGAGTTCGAAGCCCGGGTCGCCGGCCAGCGGCTTGGGGTCGATGGCGAGCCAGGGTCCACGGTCAGCCCGCACGGGCAGCGGGGCCAGCACGTTGTCGTAGTGCAGGTCCCAGTGCAGCAGCCGGTCGCCGGGTTCGGGGCGGACCTCGCGCAGGGCTGCGGCGCAGTCGGCGAGCAGGCGGCGGTCGTCGGGGTCGGACAGTTCGCCGAGGGCTTCCGGGACGTCGGAGAGCATCTCGTCGGCGAGGTCGCCGAGTTGCCGCAGTCCGGGCGGGGCCGGGTGGGAGGCGAGTCCGGCGAGCAGTTCGGCGAGGAGGTGCAGTGCCGTCAGGTCGTCGGCGACGGCCAGCAGGGTGCGGTCCGGGTCGAGGCGTTCCAGCAGCATGGTGCCGTGGGTCTCGTCGTGGGCGAGCAGGCGGACGGCGCCGCGGCCGTTCCAGGTGCGCAGGGCGAGGGGTTCGCCGGCGGTCTCCTCGTCGACGGGCTGGAACTTGAGTGCGGCGGGCGTGCCGTCGGCGGCGACCACGGGCAGCACCAGCCCGGCGGCGCCGTGCGCGGGTGGCCCGTCGGGGCGCAGCGACCAGCGTTCGAGGGTTTCCCCCGCCAGCGTCGGCAGGTTGTGCGCCCAGGTTCGGCCGGCGTCGCCGAGCCAGTCGTCGAGGGAGTCGGCGAGGGCGTCCGGTACGCGGAACGGTTCGGTCACGGACTCAGGCTACGAGCCGAACCGCCCGACGGCCGGGCATTTACGACCCCACCCAACCCACCCCGTCCGATCCGCCGCCGCGGGCCCCACGCCACGCGCAGCCCGGGCGTCACCCCTTCGGCGCCCGGGCGACCGCGTGGGCGAAGGCGTCCGGGTTGTCGAACATGATGTTGTGCCCGCAGTCCGGGATCGCGACCACGTCGACGCCGGCGGCGCGCAGGTCGGCGGCACCCGGGAGTTCACCGGCGGCCTCGGGGTGGAGGTAGGTCCGCGGGACGGGAAGGTCGAGCAGCAGCTCCCGCATGGTGGGGACGGTGGCGGCAGCGAGGTGGACGGCGCTGCGGTGGAGGGCGACCGGTCCGGCGAGGCGCATGGTCGACCACCAGAACGGTCCGACCCACTCCCGTACGAGCTCGCGTCCGCCGTCCAGGAACTCCTCCTCGGTGAAGGTGGCGAGGCCGCTGCTGCCCGGGCGGCGTGCCGGGGCGATCGGGTCGAGGTTGGAGTCGACCAGGACCAGCGAGGAGACCAGGTCGGGGTGGCGCGCCGCGAGGACGATCGCCACCGCCCCGCCCATGCTGTGCCCGACCACCTCGACACCGGGAGCGCTCTCGCCGGCCGCGCGCAGTGCGGTGGCCACGGCGTCGGCGTGGGCCTCAAGGGTGTACGGGAAGTCGGTCGGGCGGTCGCTGATCCCGAAGCCGAGCAGGTCGAGCAGCAGGGAACGCGGGCCGACGAGGGCCGGATGGGCGGCGGCCGCGGCGAAGTAGACCGGCGAGCTGGCGCCGAGTCCGTGCAGGTAGAGGCGGGTTCGGCCGACGGCACCGCTGCCCGACGGCCCGGACGCCGCCGGAGGCGCCGAAGGCACCGAAACCGCGGACGGCCCGGAAGACCCGAAGTACCCGGAAGCGGGGATCTCCACCCAGCGGATCAGGTCGCCGTTGGGGGTCACAGGGGTGTGCTGCACGGTCGTACTCCTTCGTGGAGTCCACAGGGGGAAGCCCGCGGTCGGTGCGCGGGAACGATCACGACCATACATCGACTCCGAGGTATAGCGGTAGCGAGTTAGCGAGGGCATGTGCGTTCTGCGAGAGTGACCCCATGCTGAAACTCGCCATCCTCGGGTTCCTCCACGACCGCCCGTTGCACGGTTACGAGCTGCGCCGCCACCTCAGCGCGCTCACCGGGCACGTCCGGCCGATCAGCGACGGCACGCTCTACCCGGCGATCAAGCGGCTGGAGTCCGACGGCCTGCTGGTGCGCGAGACCGAACCGGGCGCCGCCGCCGCTCCCCGGCACACCCTCCACCTCACCGACGCGGGGCGGGCCGCGCTGCTCGCACAGCTACGGGATCCCGATCGCCTGGACATCAGCGACGAGAACCGCTGGTTCACCGTGCTCGCGTTCCTTCGCCACCTCGGCGACCCGGCGGAGCAGGCGGCGGTGCTGCGCCGCCGACTCGCCTTCCTCTCCGAGCCCGCGAGCTTCTTCTACGACGGCGACCGGCCGCAGAGCGCGGAGGAGTTGGGAGACCCGTTCCGCACCGGCCTGCTGCTGATCGCCCGCGCCACCACCCGGGCCGAACTGGACTGGCTGCACGCCACGCTTGCCGAACTGGAGACGTCGGAGCAGACCTCGGGGCGGCGCGCACAGCCGTAGTGCAGCGCGGCCGTAGTGCAGCGCATCCGTAGTGCAGCGCGGGCGCACGACCGGGTGCCCTGCATCGCGGTCCGCGCCCCGAACGCACCCGGGCCCGGCTCGGCTCAAATGAGCCGGGCCGGGCCCGACGGGTGGTGCGACAGGTGGAGCCTTCGGCGGAGACGCGCGCCGGACGGAAGGGGTGCCCGCCCGGACCGGCCTCGGTGCCGGACGGTCTCAGTGCTGGTGGTAGGCGTGGACCACGGCGTGGCCGAGCCCCTTGTTGATCATCCACTTGTTGATCGGGACGGTCAGGACGAAGGCCAGGGCGAGCGCACCGGCCAGCGAGGCCCAGAAGACGATGCTGCCCAGTCCGGCGTCCATCGCACCGGGGATGGTGAGCATGGCGGTGTTGTCGATGATCTCCATGACCAGGATCGACACGGTGTCCGCGGCCAGCGCGACCTTCAGCGCGGTCCGGAAGTCGAGGCCGGCCTTCAGCACGCCGCGCATGGTGAGGGCGTAGCCGAAGACGAAGGCCAGGAAGACCGCGAGCGCGACGGTGGCGCCGCCGTGGAGGCCGAGTGCGGTGCCGATGATCATGCCCAGGATCTCGCCGATGGCGCACCCGGTGAGGCAGTGCAGGGTGGCCTGCGCGGCAGCACGCCAGGTGGTGCCGCCACCGTGACCGGCGTGCCCCGCGTGGTCGGCGTGGGCCACGCGCCCACCGTGCGCCTCATGTCCCACCGTCCCACCACGCCCCTCGCGCCCGGCGTGACCCTCGTGGCCCTCGCGCCCGGCGTGACCCTGGTGGGCACCGTGGCCCTGGTGGCCCTGGTGGTGCTGGTGGTGCTGGTGCTCGTCGTGCTGCGCCGGGTGTGCCATGTCGTCCTCCGTGGTCCGCGGTGCCGTTCCGGGCGCCGCTCCCTGCTCCGTCGAGACGAAACCATATACCCCCTAGGGGTATAGCGCCAGCCCCTTTCGCCACCCGTTCTCCGACCACGGCCCACCCCTACCCGGCCTCTCCCCGGCCCCTCCCGCCCCCTGTCCGACCGCAGCCGCCCGGCAGCGCCCGCGGGGCAGGCACCCCCTGACCCCGACGGCGGCCCGCATCGCCCCGCACGCCGGTCCCCACCCCCGCGCGCCGCCCCGCCGCCCCCGACCGGCGGACCGGGGTCGGGGGGAGTCCCGTCACTTTCACCGCGTACCATCAGGCGCGCGCCGGGGCCCGCGCGCACTGCGTTGCGCCGGACGGGACCGGTGCCCGGCATGCCCCTTTTCCGCATGCCCCCGCGCCGACGAACAAGGACCGCTGATGCGCATCGTCCGACGGATACCCCTGGCGGGTGTCCGGTGACCGAGATCGACTGGTTCCACGCGACCGTGCTGGGCCTGATCCAGGGGCTCACCGAGTTCCTGCCGATCTCCTCCAGCGCCCACCTGAGGGTGATCCCGGCCCTGCTGGGCTGGCACGACCCGGGGGCGGCGTTCACGGCGGTGACGCAGCTCGGCACCGAGGCCGCGGTGCTCATCTACTTCCGCAAGGACATCGCCTCGATCATCAAGACCTGGACGCTCTCGCTGTTCCGGCCTGCGCTGCGCTCGCACCGGGACGCCCGGATGGGCTGGTTCGTCATCCTCGGAACGCTGCCGATCGGGATCTTCGGCGTGCTCTTCCAGGACAGCATCGAGAGCACCCTCCGCGACCTGCGCGTGATCGGCACCACGCTGATCGTCTTCGGTCTGGTCCTGGCGGTCGCCGACCGCACCCGGGCCGTCCGCAACGCCAAGCCGATCAGCGAGCTGACCCTGCCGCACGCGATCGGGTACGGCCTGGCCCAGTCGCTGGCGCTCATCCCGGGCGTGTCGCGTTCCGGCGGCACGATCAGCGCCGGTCTGCTGCTGGGCTACAGCCGCGAGGCGGCGGCCCGGTACTCGTTCCTGCTGGCGATCCCCGCGGTGCTGGCGTCGGGCGTGCTGGAGCTCACCAAGATCGGTGAGGGTCCGGCCCCGGCCTGGGGTCCGACGATCCTGGCCACCGTGATCGCCTTCGTGGTCGGCTACGCGGCGGTGTCCTGGTTCCTCAAGTTCATCTCGAACAACAGCTTCATGCCGTTCGTGATCTACCGCGTCGCACTCGGCATCGTGATCATCGCGCTGGTGTCCATGGGCAAGCTGGACCCGGACGCCGGCATCGTGGAGCACTGAGCCCGGACCGGCCGGGGCACACCGACCGGAGCACACCGGCCCGGACGCCCCTCGACCGGAGGCGGACCGCCCTCTCACCGGGGGCAGAACGAGAACCGCATTCCAGTGGTTCGGCAGCACAGACACCCCAGCACACGGCGGAGGCCGGGCACCCGATCGGGTGCCCGG